>JAUWOI010000524.1 GCA_030612185.1 Anaerolineae bacterium | reverse complement strand
GTGATCACCGTAGCGGGGTGTCAACGAGATGGGGGCGCATCGCCCCGCAGGGCGTAGAGGATCTGTTATCGTGCGCAATCGCCGAGAGACACCGAAAGGAGGACCAAACATGATCCATAAGCCACTCTTCCCACGCACCTGGCTGGGGTTGACCGCACCGCTGTTGATTCCGGTGGCGTTGGTGCTGGCTGTCCTTGCCGTCCTTGCTGCACTATCCGCCGCCCCCACGATTATCGCCGGCAGTCCGCATCCATCCCACTTGGCCGCTGCCCAGACAGCCGCCCCGGACCTGCCAACTATCGTTTTGGCCGACGGACCCAGTGGGCTGGAGATCGTCTCGTCGCCAGCCACCGTCCCGCTGACAGTCGGCCACGTGGCCTATCTGCCGGTCGAGGTGCAGGACTACCACCGACCCATCACCATCAGTGCGCAGACCCTCATCCACACTTATGTGGACGACCTGACGCCCTCCGAGCCAGGTGCGTCACCGCCCTTCGCTGTGGGTACGCTGGATGCCCCCCAGGGCACGCTCGAACTCCAGACCCTGCGCCTGCGCACCCATCCCCTCACCCTGACGTTCACCGTCGAAGGGGACGTGGTCAGCGCCACCCCTTCGACTACGCTCAGGATAAACCTCACCCTGGAGCCAGCCATCCAGCCCCGCACGCCCCTCTTCGGCATCCACAGTTCCCCCTTCTACGACGGGTTGCCCGAGCCGTTCATACTGGTCTACGGGCCGGACTGTGGTTCTTGCCCCACGACCCCAGGCGACCCACCCGGCAGTACCCGCGACCGCGACTGTGTCAAGCAACTGGGCGACTCCTGCGACTGTCACTACTTCCAATGGATTTTCGATGCCCCATCTGACGCGCTCACACGCCAACAGGCCCCGGAGATGCAACGCTACGCCTCCCAGTTCCTGCGCAGCGTGGGAGGGTGGCCACAAATCCAGATCGAACCGGGACAGTACCTCACGGACACGTTGGACTGGGTGTTTAACGACCTCTCGCCGCAGGAGCGAGACTATTCCCCCCTGTTTACCGGCGTCATGTACGGCAGCCTTGGCTGGATGACCTGCCCAACTTATACCAACCCGGATGGCTCCGTTGGCTTCTTTGACGTGAACAACATCTACATGCTGAACCAATACCGCGCCTATGTGCGGGAGTTGACCTCACGCTATGCCCCTGAGTTGCGCTTCGTCGAATTGGGCAACGAGCCGGCCAATGAGTTCTACCTGTGTCCATGTCTGCCTTACTCTGAGGAGGAGTGTCCCTGCAACGCCGACAGTGGCCCTAACCAGCCGGCTTGTCGAGAAGGCCCCGATTCCCCCGAATTTGTGGCAGCCTACGGCGATCTGCTTTACACCACCGCCGACATCGCCGCCGATGAGATGGCCGCCGCCAATCCAGAAGCGCTCCTGACCACCGGCGCGCTGGAGATGGTTCCTATATGGATCACTGACCTGAGTGAGACCACCGAGTACATGATCACCCAAGGCCTGCTGACGGATCACGATAACGTGGCCATCGGCATTCACCAGTATCCTTACCATTACCCTCCTCTATGGATTAAGGACGCGAGTGGTGATCCTCTCAACTGCTCCTACTACCAGGAGGGTCACGACATTTTCTGGCTCCCCGAGGGGTGCGAGACGGCCCCGCCGCTAGAGGGCACCTTTGAGATAACCAGAGGGAGCGTATCCGCACGCGATTTATGGGAAAACCTGGACGTGAGGGTGGATCTCACGGACATTCTTAGTGACGCGCAGAGGCTGGGCGTGCAGGACCAATTCTACCTGTTCGATACCGAGTTGCACGCTGGCTTTCACGACATCTACGCGGGGGAGCCTAGCACCGCTACCACCCCGGCCCGCGAGGCCCTGGCCGGGCTGCGCATCGGGGCCATCAATGCCCACCAGCGCGTCCTGGGTACCGAGTTCGTCTTCGCCTCCTCCGACCCGATGGCCTACAACCTGCTGGTGAAGCACCTGGCAGGGGCGACGCCAGTCTATGATTGGGATGCACCGCTGATGGACGCCGACTACTCCGGTCTGGTCTACAAACTCTTCACCCGAGGCGACGAGGACATCATCGCTCTGTGGAGCAACTACTCCACAACACTCGCCTTGAACCTGCTGCCGGTCAGCGGCAGCGTGGATTTTCGCCAGGTAACGTTGACTCGCTTCGACGCCGGCGCCGGCCAGTTTGTCAGCGTTGAAAGCCCATCTGCGCCATCGGCGTCCATCGCAGTCAAACCCCTCAAGCAGTTCTACTTCCTGTCGGTTATCAGTGACCGGCCAGGCTTCGGCTGGTTGAGCGACGTAAGTGTGTCGCGGCTCATCTATTTGCCGCTGCTGATGCGCAACTTCTCCGGCGTGAGGCGCTGAAGCGTCTACTACGCATACAACAAACGAAGGAGGTGGATATGAACCATCGTCGGCTTTGGTGAACGATTTTTCCACAACAACTTCAGGAGGCATAAAAATGAACGCAAAGGGAACAACTTTCAAATGGCTATCGCTCGCAGCAGCACTGGCGCTGCTCTTTACCACGGCCGGCGTCGCGCTGGCCCAGGGTGGGACGATCAGCGGCATGGTCACCTCGCCCGGTGGATATCCGCTCCCCACGGGAACCCAGGTCAAACTCTTCGAGCCGGGCCACTGGGACGTCTTCGGACAGGCGAGCGTGAATGAGGACACAGGCGCTTTCAGCCTGGGGCCGGTGACTAACGGCCTGTACGTCCTCAAGGCGGTGCCGCCGGCCAGCAGCGGATACACTCAGTCGGAGCCTGTGCCCGTCTCGGTGCTCAACGGGCCGGTGAACGTGGGCACGGTAGCGCTGACAGAGCCGGAGATCGAAGGCACCGTCACCGCGCCCGACGGCGCACCGCCCGTCTCGGCCGCGGTGCGGGGCTACAGTGGCGGCGGCACGCTCGTGCAGGGGATGGAGGCACCCGGCGGCGAGTTCCTCGGCGGCGGGCTCCCCGCTGGCGGCTATAGCCTGCAGGCCTCGCCCGTCACCGACGATCCCTACTGGCACTCGCCACCGGAACCGGTGACGGTCAACGGCTACACCCAGGCGATCACCCTGACGCTGGCCGCGGCCGATCTCTATGGCACCGTCACCGATCCCCTGGGCCACCCGGTGCCGAACGCGCCCGTCCACGCCAGCGAGATGCCC
>JAUWOI010000290.1 GCA_030612185.1 Anaerolineae bacterium | reverse complement strand
GATATATCGCCTCGCCAAGGCAGGGGAGGTGGCCCTGGTTACTCACACTCCCGGCAATGGTGAAAGTTGGTCCGCCTGGCCTGGTAAGTGAGGATAAGAAGTAGGTACTGCTCACTCGAAGGCGACGACCTTAGCCTCAGGCTAGGAGGACGGCACGGTGAGGCTGTGTGAGGATCACGGGATCAGCACAGTTCGGCGTGTTCAGCGGTACGAGGCGTGGGGATGGGGCGGCAGGGAAGAATGCGCGGATATGCGGAAAAGCGCGGATCGGGCGGTGCGTAATCCACGGCGGAGAACCTCGGATGTAAGAACACACGCCTCATCGCGCATCGTGTACTTCCCTGTCCGTGGTCATCTCCCACGGTCAGCACAGCACCTTGCGGATAATCCGCGGCGTCCTGCCCGCCTGCATTCTGGCACTTGCCGCCCACAATCAACAACGCCATAGTGGTGCTCAACCGAGCACAACGCTCAGTTGACCACACCTTGAAGCGAACACCATGTTGACACAATTCCAGCAAGAATCCACCGAACTAGGTCAGGCCAAGGAGTCGGAATTGGAGCAATGCCCTTTGAATCTAGCAGATACCCGAGGTCTCCAATGCCAGCCCTCGTCAATGTGTCTCGTGCCTGACAGAATTGGAGATATAGTCTGATGTCCCGTTTCTGTCGTTTCTGCCGTAAAGAACTGAAGAACCCCCAGGCCCGTTTCTGCCCGGCCTGCGGGCGCCAACTGGCCCCAACCTGCCCGCCGGACACGGGCACGCTGGAGCAGCCACGCCTCGTTATCCGCGCACCTGGTCAGCCGCTGCGGGAGGTGGACCTGGATCAGGCGGCTTTCGCCATCGGTCGCAAGCCGGACAACGACGTCGTCCTATCACTCGACTACGTCTCTGGCCACCACGGCCGGCTGGAGCAACGGACCACTGCCTGGCACTACCTGGACCTGGGCAGCCTCAATGGTACCTCCGTCAACGGCCAGCGCGTGCAGAGTGCAGTCCTCCGCGATGGTGACATTCTGCGCATCGGTGACCCCCAGGGCAACTCGGTCAGCCTCACCTTCCGAGCCGCTGGGGCGGTAGGCGCACCGGCGCCTATCCCCGGCACCATCCGTATGGAGGCCGCTGCCCTGGGGATGAAGCCCTCGTTCGTCATCGGACGCAACCCCCAGGCCGACATCCCCCTACCGGCCCCGGTCGTCTCCTGGCACCACGCCCGCCTCGACCAATATCTTGATGCCGGGGCCCAGGGGCACGTTCTCACCGATCTGAATAGTACCAACGGCACTTTCGTCAACGGCCAGCGGCTGGTGCGTCCCCGCCTCCTCCAGCAAGGTGATGTGGTGCAGATCGGCCCGTTCAAATTGGTGTACGAGGCAATGGGCCTCCAGCAGTACGCTGCCACGGGCGGCATGAGGCTGGATGGGTTGCGGCTGACACGGGAGGTGGGGCGCGGGGCGAAGCGAAAGCGCATCCTCAAGGACATCAACATCTCCATTTACCCTCGCGAGTTCGTGGCTCTAGTGGGCGCGAGCGGCGCAGGCAAGAGTACCCTCCTGATGGCCCTGAACGGCTTCGTCCGTGCCCAGGGACAGGTGCTGGTAAACGGAGATGACCTCTACCAGCACTTCGATCTCTACCGCACAATGGTCGGCTACGTTCCCCAGGACGACATCATTCACAAAGGCCTGACCGTTGTCAACGCATTGCGTTACGCAGCCCGGTTACGATTGCCCCCCGATACCTCCACCCAGGAGATTGAGCAACGCATTGACACCGTCTTGCAGCAGGTAGGTATGACCGGCCAGAAGAACCAGGTCATCAGTAGTCTTAGCGGTGGGCAACGTAAACGAGTGAGCATTGCCGTGGAGTTGTTGGCCAAGCCGCCTCTTTTCTTTCTGGACGAGCCGACCTCGGGGCTGGATCCTGGCTTGGAAAAGAAAATGATGCATACATTGCGCCATCTGGCCGACAGGGGGCAGACGGTGGTGTTGGTGACCCACGCCACGGCCAACATCGTCCAGTGCGACTACGTCTGTTTCCTCTCCCAAGGGCGTATGGTTTACTTCGGGCCGCCGGAGGAGGCGCTCCAGTTCTTCGGCCTGACGAATGGCAGTTTTTCCGACATCTACGATCAACTGGACGACACTGATCCTGCGCAGGCACGGCAGAAAGCGGCCCAGTGGGAGCAACGCTTCCACCAGTCGCCGCAATACAATCAATATGTGACTGGCCGCCAGAAGAGACTGCCGCAGGTCAAGTACAAGGCTGCCCGTGCGGCGGCGCGACAACGTCCCCGCGTGAACCTCGTGCGGCAGTTCTTCGTCCTCACCCGCCGCTACCTGGATCTGGTGTTGCGAGACAGACTTCTGCTGACGGTTCTGATGGTCATCATGCCGGTCATTGGCCTGCTTCTCCTGCTCATCTCCGGCCCTAACTGGCTGGTCGGCGATACGGAGGCGGAGATCGGACGCCAACTGGCGGCCGACCTGGCGGCCGGCGAGAGCAACGCCACCTACGCCGTCGTCGGCGACAGCCAGCGGCTGCTCTTCATGATGGCCCTGGCAGCGGTGCTGTTGGGTCTCTTTGCCGCCGCCTACGAGATTGTCAAGGAGCGCTCAATCTATCAGCGGGAACGGATGGTGACCTTACGCCTGATCCCGTATCTTGCCTCTAAGGTAGTCGTACTGACCGCCTTCGCGCTGGCCCAGTGCCTGTTGCTGCTCCTCGTTATCGGCCTCAAGGTGAGAATGCCAGGGCAAGGGGTCTTTTTGCCAGCTCCGGCCGAGATGTACGTCACCCTGATCATAGGGACACTGGCGGCCACTATGATGGGACTCCTCATCTCCGCCCTGGTGCCCAATACCAACACCGTCGTCTACGTTGTGCTGCTGGTTCTCTTCTTCCAGATCATCTTCGCTGGTGTGATCTTCGACCTGCCTGGAGTGGCGGGGAACCTCTCCTCGCTGACGTTGACCCGCTGGGCGATGGAAGGGCTGGGGGCTTCGGCCAACATGGAATGGCTGAACGGCCTGACGCGCACCCGTTTCCAGCCCGATCCCATTACCAAGGAGGTTTCATTGGATGTCCCGAAACCTGATCCAGAGTGGGAGCCGGTGACGGTGGTGACAGAGACGCAGGAAATCGTAGTACCCTGTCCATCGGGAATCAACGTTACGATCGCCATCACTGTGCCGGATGTAACGACGCACGAAATGGTAACGGTGACCGAGACAGTGACGGAGACAAAGACATTCACTCCGACGGTGCAGGACATCATTGGCGAGCGGGAGTTCCAGATTGACTATACGCACACGGCCGGGCACTTGTGTTGGGACTGGTTGATGCTGATCGGGTTCGGATTGGCGTTCGGCCTCGCCACGGCGATCGTACTGAAGCGAAGGGATGTGGGGTAAACAACGATGCGCACGTGTGAGCAATGCGAGTTCGACGCTAATCGGGATACGGCCCGCTTCTGCGGCCGCTGCGGCCAACCACTGGGCAGCCACGCACTGCTCTCCGAAGGCACCGTGCTACACGAGCGCTACCGCGTCGTGCGGGTGCTGGGCAAAGGCGGCATGGGAGCGGTCTACCTGGTCGAGGACCAGGGGCTGTACGGCAAGTACTGGGCGCTGAAGGAGTTACTGGAGCATTTCTCCGATCCGGCTGAGCGGGCCGAGGCCGTCGCGCAGTTCCAGGGCGAGGTGCAGATCCTGGTTGGCGTGCGCCACCCCAATCTGCCCCAGGTAGTGGACGTCTTTGAGGAGAGCGGGCGGCACTACCTGGTGATGGAGTTCATCGAGGGACAGACGCTGAAAGAGATGCTGGATGCTGCACCGGATGGTTGGCTGCCGGAGGAGCAGATGCTGAACTGGGCCGCGCAGATATGCGACGTGTTGGACTACCTGCACAACTGCGACCCACCGGTCATCTTCCGCGACCTGAAGCCAGCCAACGTGATGATCACGGTCCAGGGACAGATCAAACTGATTGACTTTGGCGTGGCGCGGCTGTTTGACCCGGCCAAAGGTACCGACACGCTCAAGATGGGCACAGTTGGCTACGCGCCACCGGAGCAATACGCCGGCCAGGGACGGACGACGGTCCGTTCTGACACCTATGCGCTTGGAGCGACGCTCTACGAACTGCTCACCGGTGATAGCCCGGAGGCCCATCCCTTTGTCTTCGCCCCTGTACGCCGGTTGAACCGCAAGGTCTCAGCGCATGCGGCCCGCGCCATAACCAAGGCGGTGCAGTTGGACCCCGGCGACCGCTTCCCGTCAGCCGATGCGATGAAGGCGGCACTGCTGGGACAGGAGCGGCGATGGCTGCCAGTGCTTCTTTTCGTGCTGCCGGTACTGTTGCTCCTCGTAGGAGGAGGATGGTGGCTGCGGTGGAATGGCCTCCTGGGACCGGTTGAAGCGACACCGGCACCCACCGTCCGGGTCGTCGCGTGGGTGACGCCATCGGCGACGGCCACCCCGCGTCCGACCAGCACGCCCGCCTCGACACTCACGCCAATGCCAATCCCCCCTACCGACACCCCTTCCCCCACACCAACGACCTCTCCGACTCCTACGCCTTCATCTACGCCGACGCCAAGTCGAACGCCGACGGCGACGGTGATAGGCGGCCTAACGGTCACCGTGACACAGGCACAGGAAGACAGCCCGGCGCCAACCTCGACACCGGCGCAGGAAAACAGCCCGGCGCCAACCTCGACGCCTGCCGCTTCACCACCAGCGCCTACTTCATCGCCATTGCCGCCGCCCCCGTCGGGCGAATTTGGCCGCATCTTCTACACCATTGAGGCTGGACAGGCGTATTATCTGGCTTCAACCGACCCGTCCTGGTCGCAGGGGCAGGTGATTGGTCCGATTGCTTATGGACAATCCACCTGCGCAGGAGGAGCCACGGCAACAACATTGGAAGGTCAGACATTCAACTTATCTTATGGATATCGCTGTGGCATTGGCTACCCTAAGGAGTGCCCTGCGCCGGACGGACAATACAATGTCACTATCTGGCGAGGGTACTCACTGAGTATCTATCAGGTGTCGGACAACACGATGGTGCAGGCAGTCTACGAGGGCCCGCTTAACGATAGCGAACCGATCCTATGGGCCCCCGACAGTTCCCATTTCTACTTCACCATCAAGCACACCTTGCACCAGGCCAGTCCCTACTCGGCCGGCTACCAGCCAGTGATTCCCATCGCATACGAACCCTATCTCTCCCCCGATGGCTCAATGATCCTGTATACACAGCCGGTGGGGACGGTAGGAGCCTACGACGTCTGGGTGGCCAACGCCGACGGCTCCAACCCGCGTAACGTGACCAATGCACCGGAGGCATACAAAATGTGTGCGCGGTGGGGAAGGTGATTGCGAATAACGAATGGCGAATTGCGAATAACGAATTGCGAATAACGAATTGCGGATTTGGCTCACGCATCACGTGTTGATTGTGGATTGCAGGAATTGGTCATTGGAACGGAGTGATGTGACACTAGCAACCGGACAGGTCCTGCAGAACCGCTACCGCATCGTCTCCCTCTTAGGCCAGGGCGGGATGGGGGCGGTCTACCGCGCCTGGGATACCCGCCTTAACGTCGCCGTCGCCTTCAAGGAGATGACCCACCAGCCGGGGCTCGACCTCCACATCCTGGCCCAACTGCGGAAGCAATTCCAGCAAGAAGCCGCAGTCCTGGCCCGCCTGGACCATCCCCACCTGGTCCGCGTCAGCGACTTCTTCGAAGAGGGAAGCAACGCCTACCTGGTGATGAACCTCGTCGAGGGGGAAAGCCTGGCCGACCGCATCGCCCGGCAGGGACCGTTGCCGGAGAGAGATGTGCTGGCCTGGGCCAATCAACTGCTGGATGCTCTCGCCTACTGCCACAACCAGGGGGTTATCCACCGGGATGTGAAGCCGCAGAACGTCATCATCCGGCCCGACGGGCGAGCGGCGCTGGTGGACTTTGGACTGGTGAAGTTGTGGGACC
>JAUWOI010000420.1 GCA_030612185.1 Anaerolineae bacterium | reverse complement strand
CCGCCGGCCGGGCCGATAGCCACCGTCAGCGCGTGGGCGGCGTTGAGCACGGCCGTGTCGGTGACGTGGGCCGCCAGCTGCTCGGCCAGGTCGTACAGGTCCACGTAGGCGTCAGGGACGGTCAGGGCATAGTCCCAGTTGGAATCGAACTTTTGAGCACCGCTGTAGGCCTGAGCGATTTGCGGGCGGGTGGCCGTCGTCAATGTACCCGACAGGGCCAGGGCCAGGCTGTCAAGCGCCTGGGAGATGGGACCGATGGCGCTGACGTCCACGGCCAGCCCGGCCATCGTGCGTGGGTAGCCCAGCAGCGAGTCATCGTAGACCCGCACCAGCGCTTCGGCCAGTTCGCGGGGTTTCGTGTCCATCCCGATGGCGCCGATGTACCCCTCGTAGGGGAAACGAGACCACACGGCGCTCTCCGAAGCGACCAGGAAACGGGTGCTGTCGCGCACCTCGTAACCGTTCTCCAGCATGCCCATCATGCTGGCGTCGAAAAATAGGACATCAATGGGGTCGGTGCCTTCGTTCGTGGCCCAGTATAAAGCATCGCCGATTTCCCGCGTGCCCAAGTAGTCCCCATCGGTGTCGTCCCAGCCCATGCCACTGGTGAGATAGCCGATTCCCGAGGCCGGGACAAAACTGGGCGCCCAGCCACCACCGTGGCCGACCAGCGACAGGGCAGTGTAGGTGATCGGCGTGAAGGTGGACCGCGCCCAGGTGACAAAGTCGTAGAGCGTCTGGTCATCACCCATGTTCAACTCGCCCAGGTCCCAGGTGGTCGTTCCCTCGACGTAGTCAGCCAGTTCGTAGGGGTTGCGGTTGGGCAAGACGCGATAGCGTCGGGCGTGATCGTCGGGTGTATCGCCAGCGTGGTCAGGACTGCGGTCCCACTGAACCAGAATGGTGACACCAGGGTTACGGGCCGCTGCCCGCTCCAGATTGTTGAACAGTTCCAGGTCGTAGATCAACCGGTCGCGCTCGTTGTCCATGTTGTTGTCTGCTGAGAGATACACCAGGAAAGTCCAGGGGCGCGGTGTCACCGGCCCGATCAGCGTCGTCGCCGTCAGGTCAAAACTGTGGCTCAGGGCATCAATGACCGTGGCGGTATTGGTGATGATGCTGCCCGGTGTCACCCAGTGGTCCACGTAGACCTGGAAGCCGATGGTGACCGTGTGTCCTGCCGTCAGGTGGCCGGTCCAGTGAATGTTGCTGGTGTTTTGATGGACGACTCCGCTGCTGGCCCAGGCACTACCCCAGATGTAGACGGTGCCCTCGGGGATCGGATCCACGACCTCCAGGCCGGCCGCGTCGCCTGGGCCGGCGTTGCTGATGACGATGGTGTAGGTCAGCGTGTCGCCCGGCCCCGCCTCGGTCGGCTCGACGGTCTTGGTGCCGCTGAGCACGTTCACGAACTGCACGAACTGCCCATCAATCGTGCCCGCACCCTGGTCAGCGCCGGTGACCTCGAAGACCATGAAGCCGGCAATGTGGTAATAATAACCGCCACCTTGCACAGCAGCGGGGGCCTTGGGCGCTGGGATCTCATCATAGTGTGGGACAGAGTCAAAGACCGGCACCAGGATTACCTCCCCTACTGGGGCTTGCCCGATGGCGGAAGAGTTCCGACCGGGCTTGGCGTGGATATAGTCGCCAGCGTAGAAGGAACTCCCCCCGGGGAAGCCATTCGCCATCCAATCCTTCAGCACATCGGCGTCGCCGCTGGGATCCACAGCGCGGGGCCAACTGGGGTCTTCTGTCTGGTTCCAGGCATAGGCCAGGTTCAGCCAGCCACGGTGCTGCACCTGGCCACCTGTATAACTCACGATGCACTGCTCTGGGTGCTCGGGGCAGTCCCCAAAACTGATCGTGAATGCATCTCCCTCGCCCAGGGCCAGCGCTATCTCCAGCGGAATGCCGACCGGCCGCAGGCCGTCAGCCGGAGCGAGGGGTGCCGATTCCGTTCGACTGGCCGCTGGGGGCGCAGCCCGACCGACACCGGCCAATACGAGCAACGTCAATCCGAGTGCCAGCGCGACGCTGGCCAACAGAGCGTGTCGCTTACTCATTCTTAATCTCTCCTTTCGCCCTTAGATTCACTTGTACCTGACATAGATATTACCGTTGAAGACTCAAAAAGGATACGGTCGCGTCAGTATCTTTTCAGAGATAGGTGCGGTATAATAGATGCACGAATGCACGGGACAATCACGGTTGAGGTGAATTCGTGCCGCAGGATGATGAAAGGCAACTAATCGAACGGGTTCAGCGAGGAGATCGAGCAGCCCTCAGCGAGCTGTACCGTCGTCACGTTGACGCGATCTATCGCTACGTCCACCTGCGGGTGGGTGACCCAACTGTGGCCGAAGACCTGACGGCCGAGGTCTTTCTCAGGATGCTGGAGGGTCTGGGGGAGTACAGATACACCGGTGTGCCTCTTATCGCCTGGCTCTACCGCATCGCCCGCGCTCGCACTGCCGATCACTGGCGCCGGGCCGGGCGATACCAGGAGATAGAGTTGTCGGACAAGATAGCGGCGACCGGAAGCGACCCCGAGGTGATCGCCAGCGCTCGCATTGAGCGAAGCGATCTGGTGGTGGTCTTGCGCCGCTTGACCGACGCCCAGCAGCAGGTCATCATCCTGCGCTTTGTCGAGGAGATGAGCCTGGCCCAAGCCGCTGCTGTGATGGGGAAGACCGTCGGAGCCATCAAGGCGCTGCAACATCGTGCTCTGGCTTCGCTGGCCCGACTGATGGGCGGGCAGAGGAAAGGTATCAGGTAGAACAGTATGCTGCAAGATATCGCTGCTATTCTTGAGACTTGTCTGGAGAAGATAACCGCCGGCCGGGCGACGGTCCAGGAGTGCCTGGATCAATACCCTGACCTGATCGGTGAATTGAAGCCGTTGCTGCGGGCGGCTGAGCGAGCGCAGACCATGGACAGGCCCAGTCTCGCCCCTGAAGTCAAGGCGCGGATCGAGGCGCGTTTTCTGGCCGCTGCCGAAAGCATCCCATCCGTTCAGCCAGTTCGGAGTCCCCATCCCACAATCGCGCTGACCTGGCGTCGGGTGGCGATCAGGTTGGCCTTACTCTGCGCTTGCATCTTCTTCTTGGGTATCGGGTTGATCACAGTGGCTGGCAGTGCTCTACCCGACTCACCGCTCTATCCTGTCAAGCGGACGATGGAAGATGTCTGGCTGTGGCTGTCACCGGCTCAACCTGTTACTACCCCACTGGCCAGAATCACCACCTTGCCCTCTCGTATGCCCGAGCCATCCGGCACGCCTGTCCCCAGTTCAACTCCCACAACGACCGACGGCTCGGAAGCACCGACTGAGGTACCCCAACCGACCGCCACGGTCAAGTTGACAACGACGCCCGGACCGACCGCAATGGTTCAGCCCACTGGATCGCCTGAACCCACCGGTGTTCTGGTGCCGACGGGGACCCCTGCGGCGACGGTTAAACCCGGCGCGACAGTTGTACCCGCAGAGACTCCTGGACCGACAGAGACCATTGAACCGACCGAGACGTCCATCCCGCCGGCCGCTACTGCGACGACGGTGCCATCTACCGCGACGCCAGAGAGCCAAGGCTGTGTCTACGGCCTCGGTTACTGGAAGAATCACCCTGATGCCTGGGCAGTGGATTCACTGATCTTGGGCCACGAAATCTATACCCAGGCCGAGTTGCTTGGTCTCTTGAGTGAGCCGACCAGGGGTGACGCCAGTCTGATCCTGACTCGACAACTAATCGCTGTCAGGCTAAACGTCGCCAACGGTGCTGATAGTTCGACTATCGCCGCCACTATCGCCGCAGCCGACACCTGGCTGGCCAACTATGCGGGCATGCTTCCCTACGACGTCAGCCCCAGCCTGCCTGAAGGGCAGCAAGCGGTAGCGTTGGCGAACACGCTGGAGCAATACAACGATGGCGGCCTGCCAGGCGGCCCACCGGACTGCCCATAAGTGAGCAGGGCTTTTCCCTCGCGTTGCCTCACTAGTAAAGGTTAGCGGCTACTACTCAGCTACCCTTGCGAAGGTTGCGAATAGCCTTCTTGGTGATATGAATTTCGCCTATTGAAGTCACTTTCGGCTTGAGAATCATCCTCTAACCTTCGCAAGGGTTACCAGTCTGATAGTCACCATCATAGCAACTCAGGGGGAGTTTGTAACGTGCAGGAGGTCATCGTTCAGGTCATATTGCCCGCTGTGACCAGGTCACATTGGGATATGTGACTTCGTTACAAGCGGCAGATAAAGCCGAAAAAAAGAGTGTTTCCCAAAATAAGACAGCGACCGGGCTCCAC
>JAUWOI010000545.1 GCA_030612185.1 Anaerolineae bacterium | reverse complement strand
TCGCCTACAGCCTGGCCTCTCCCCTCTACGAGCCCACCGACGAACTGCGTCACTTCCGCTACGTGCGGCACCTCCTTGTCTACCGCAGCCTGCCCGTGCAGCGGGCCGACGTCCCCCGTGCCCAAAGCCATCATCCGCCACTCTACTATGCCCTGGGCGCGCTGGTCAGTGGTTGGGTGCCCGTCGCGCAGGAGGTCTACTACGAGCCGACCATCAACCCTTATTGGGCCCACCGCTACTGGGAGGTGAGCGACGACAACAAAAACCAGTACCTCCACGGCGACGACGGGCTTTTCCGAGAAAGCCCCTTCCACGGCGTCGCCCTGGCGGTCTATGCAGTGCGCTGGATGACCATCCTCATCGGCGCGGGCGTCGTCTGGCTAACCTACCGCATCGGGCGCGAGATTCTCCCGGACCAGCCCGCGCTGGCCGTGGGCGGTGCGGCGCTGGTCGCGTTCAACCCGCAGTTCATCTACTTGAGCGGCGCGATCAACAACGACATCCCGGCGGCACTATGCGGCGCGGCGGTGCTATTGGTATGCGTCCGGCTGGTGCGGGACGGCCCCAGCATGCGCATCAACGTGACGCTGGGCATACTCTACGGGCTGGCGCTCCTCACCAAGTTCCACTTGCTGGCCCTGTTGCTGCTCATTGGATTGGCTTACCTGGTTGCCACGTGGCCCACCCGTGTCCCCCCCCACACACTTCCACACTCCCACACCCGCAACTGGCGGACACTTCTGATGCAGACAGTGCGAGGCATCCTCATCATCCTGGGCCTGGCGGCCCTTATCGCCGGCTGGTGGTTCTGGCGCAACCAGGTGCTCTATGGTGACCCCACGGGTATGAGTAAGGTCAACGAACTTTGGGCGGGCCGGCCAGCGGCTGGCAACTGGTGGGTCATCTTGCAAAGCCTGCCCTACCTCTGGAGCAGCCTATGGGGGCGCTTTGGCTACGGCCAGGTCCCCCTGCCCCAGCCTATTTACCAGGTGATGATGGTCTTTTGCGTGCTGGCCCTGGCTGGCTACCTGCTTCCCCGGCGAGGCTCGCTTTCCCTCGGTGCAACGCTGCTTTTAGGGGCCACTTCCCTCATCTTCGTGGCGGTGGTCTCCTATTACATCCTGATTCAGCCGGCTGGCGCGATGGGACGCTTTCTGTTCCCCGGCCTGCCTGCCTTCGCCCTCCTGCTATGCCTGGGATTGAGCCGGTTCTTTCCCCGCCGCCTGACCTGGGTGGCTAGCCTGGTCGTGACGGTGGGGATGGCGGCGCTGGCCATCTACGCTCTGGCTGGCGTACTCGCCCCGGCCTTCGCCCGCCCCCGCCCGCTGACCGAGGCTGAAATCGAGACTGTGCCCAACCCCACAAACGTCGAGTTCGGCGACGCCGGTCATCCACCCTGGAGAGGGGTCGCCAGGCTGCTGGGCTACCGGGTCACGCCAACCGTCGTCGAGCCCGGCGACACGGTGAACGTCACTCTCTACTGGCAGACATTGACCCGGCCCGATCACAACTACACAGTCTTCGTCCACCTGCTGAGCGAGGTGGGCACGATGGTGGCCCAGCGCGACACTTATCCCGGCCTGGGGAGGTATCCCACCACCGCCTGGGAGCGCGGCGTTGCCTTCGCCGACACTTACCGCGTGCACATCCCGGAGACAGCCTACACGCCAGACGTGGGCTACATTCAAGTTGGCATGTACCTGCCCGACGGCCCACGCCTCACCACACCCGATGGACGTGACGCACTGCGCCTGGCGACGGTCGAGATTCGCCCCCGCTCTTCCCCCCTGGAGGGGGAATTGAGGGGAGTCAATCCGCTGGGCGTCAACTTCGGCGATCAGGTCGTACTGGCCGGCTACACTCTCGACCGGCGGGTGGTGCAGCCCGGCGAGACGATCCGCCTCACGCTCTACTGGCAGGCGCTAGCCCCGATGGAGACAAACTACAGTGTCTTCGCCCACGTCCTGGGCACCGAAAACCAGGTCTGGGCCAGCGATGATGGCTGGCCTGCTGACGGCAGTGCCCCAACTGGCCTGTGGAAACCCGACCAGGTCATCGAGGACGTGCGCAATCTGACGGTGGGATTGACGACCCCGCCGAACTTCTACGACATCGAGGTTGGCCTATATGCCTCCGGCGGGGACCGCCTGCCGGTCGTCGCGGAAGACGGTCACTGGCTGGACAGCCGGGTGTTGTTGAGTAAAATTCGGGTGGTGGACGAATGAAGAAACGTGGGATGAACGTCCTACGGGTGCTGATCAGCACTGGCGCGCTGGCTTTCCTGTTCTGGAAGATCGGCCTGGGCGAGACGCTGGTCGCGCTGCGCCGGGCCGATCTACGCTACCTCCTGGCTGCCTTCCTCCTGTACATCCTCAGCCTGATCATTCGGGCCTACCGCTGGTTCGTCCTCCTACACAGTCTCGACCCGACGATTCCCTTTGGCCGCCTGCTGCGCCTCTACTTCGTCGGGGCTTTCTTCAACGCCTTCCTGCCTACCACTTACGGCGGCGACGTGGTACGTGCGCTGGAACTGACCCGCGACACCGACGCATCAGCGTCTGTCGGAACTGTCCTGCTTGACCGTATGACGGGCCTATTGATGCTCTTCGTGATGGGGCTGGCGGTGCTGCCCTTCCACGCCGCCCAGATGGAGCGCTGGCTGGCGTGGCTGTTGTTCGCCGGGGCAGGCGGGGGGCTGGGCGGAGGGGCGCTGGTGCTGGAGGGCCGCTTCCTGCGGCGGCTCACCGGATGGCTCCCCGCCGGCCTGTCACTGGCTGGGCAGGGCCAGTTGGCCAAGATTTACGATTGATTGCTTAAGCATAACGTCTACTGGTTTATCAAATGCAGCTTGGAAAAACTGCCTATTAAATTCAACAGAACATTGACAATAAGTATCATTTTTGAATTTTACTTTTAACTGCTTAACCT
>JAUWOI010000357.1 GCA_030612185.1 Anaerolineae bacterium | reverse complement strand
TCGAGGAGGATGCGCAGGACGCGGGTAGCGACGTCGCGCACGTCGGCGGCGCGAGCGCTGAGATATTCGTCGTCCAGCGCTTCCAGCATCTGCGCGTACATCTCTGCGGCGTCGCTCAGCGCGGACTCGGCGTTGACGTTTTGCTCCTCGATGGCTGTCCGTACAGTGTCCAGCAGTTCGGGGTCCTCCAACATCAGCGTGTGAGCCTGGAAGATGGCAGCCTGCTCCGCTCCAGACTCGGCCTCTGCTTTGGCGCACACGTCGGCCAGTTGCTCGCAGGCCGTCTCCAGCGCGTCCTGGAAGCGCATCCACTCGGCAGCCGTGTCCTCCAGCGTGCAGCGCTCGAAGCATAGATCGGCCCGCCGGAAGTGAAAGGCCGGCCCGATACCGATCCCTCGTGAGGCGGCGATGCCGCGCATCATTATCATTCCGCTTCCCCGAAGTTACTTTCGACCAGTGCCTCCAACGCTGCCAGGGCCTGCTCGGCATCGTCTCCCTCGGCGCGGATGGTGATCACCGCTCCCTGGTTGACTCCCAGCGTCAGCAGTTTCAGGATGCTCTTGGCGTTCGCCTCTCGCGTGACCTTGATGTCGCAGTTGAACTGCTTGGCGGTCCGGACGAACTGTGCGGCGGGCCGGGCGTGCAGGCCCACTTTGTTGTGCACGGTCAGTGCGATTTCTGGCATCGGTGTGCTCCTACTATTGAGTGCCCCCTATCTCTATACTAACATTACTCGATTTTACAACATAGGAGGTCTATTGTCAATCTTTTCCCGCGGATTGACAACCTGTGAGGAATGGTGTAAAATGACACGTGTTCTGAACACCAGAACTTCATACCTGGTGTCATGGTTGGCTTGGCCGACCCCCTACTGCAATACCAGTCTTGAGCGCATTGGTGTGGCGAGGCGACTTGTGGAACCCATTCAGACCCCGTCAATTCCAGAGGCCATCGTTCAGCGCATAATCCACATGATTGGCGATGGGATCTGGAAGCCTGGTGGCCGCCTGCCGCCTCAGCGCCAACTCGCCCGGGAACTCGATGTTGGAATGTCCTCTCTGCGGGAGGCGTTGCAGACCCTACAGGGGATGGGAGTGCTTTGCCTTCGCCAGGGCCAGGGGACCTTCGTTTGTCACAACCCGAGCCAAATTGTCGAGCGTTGTCTCAATCTGGCGCTTGTCCTGGATCGGGATATGGTAGAGGATTTTCTGGACGCCCGTCGTGCTGTTGAGGGCGGCCTGGCGTACCTGGCGGCAAAGCGGGCGACTGGAGATCAGATCGCCCGGTTGGGTGACTTGGTTAAGGGCATGAAGGATGCTGTTGATGCCGGCGATGATGCCAGGTTCGAGGAGTTAGATGTCCCTTACCATCGGTTGATCGCCGAGATGAGCAGCAGCAACATCCTCCAGTATCTTGGCGGCACCCTGTTTGAAACACTGGAAGAGTTCATTCAGGTCGCCCCCCACACTCCACAGGGCTGGCAACACCACGCTGATGTCTGTGCCGCCATCGGGGCTCGAGATCCGGACCGCAGTGAAAAGGCCATGCACCACCTGGTGGATGCAACGGCGGCCTATATCTATTATTTCTTGCAGTCCAACGGTGCCTGACCCACAGCCTGTGCGACTTTCGCCCCAATGCAGCCAAAGGAGCCGTATGAAAACAGTCCTGGTAAACAAACCGATTCACGCGATCGCTCTGGAGCGTCTCCGCGAAGAAGTGGAGGTGTTTGCCCCGTATAGCGCCTCGCGCGAGGAGTTACTGAGTTTGTTGCCGGACGTGCATGGCCTCATTCTGTGTGCCGGCCTGACGATGGGGGCGGCTGAGATGGATCGGGCCAGGCGGCTGGAGGTCATCGGTCGTCACGGGGCAGGGGTTGACATTGTGGACATCGAGGCTGCTACCCGGCGAGGGATACCGGTGACGTTCACCCCCTACGGCCCCACCGAGTCCACTGCAGAACACGCTCTTATGCTGATGTTGGCTGTCGCCCGCCGGCTTCCGCAGCTTGATCGGGCCGTGCGCAGCGGGCCGCAGCCCAGGCGGCCAACGTGCCCATCGCCCCGCAATTCCTGAGAATGTTGCCGTACATCTTGACCATCATCGCGTTGGCCGGAGCGATGGGGCGGGCGGAGCCGCCGGCTTACGTTGCTAAACCGTATGAGAAAGCGTAGGGTTGGAGATTAGAGATTAGGGATTGGGGATGCTCGATCTGCGGATTGATAATGCGGCTGTGATTACGATGGATGGCCGGCGGCGGGAGTTGCGCCGGGGAAGTATTGCCGTCAATGAGGGGAAGATTGTCAGCGTCGAAGAAACCGGGTTTTTCGGAAAAAACCCGGTTTCTCAAGCCAAAAAGGTGATAGATGCCCAGGGGATGGTCGCGCTGCCGGGCTTGATCAATTGCCACACCCACGTTTACCAGGCGCTCATCGAGGGCATCGGCTACGACATGCACTTTGACCCCTGGAACTGGCGCTTTAATTTCCCCATCGCATCCCAGATTGGGCCAGAGCACGCCGAGGTTGGCGCGCAGATTGCTGCCCTTGAGATGATCAAAAGCGGCACGACAACCGTCTCCGATCACTGGTATCTTCACACTGATTTCGACAACATTCATCGGGTAGCCGAGGCCTTTCGGGACGCAGGCTTGCGACATCACGTGGTCTATGGTCTGCTTGATCAGTCCTTCGCCGGTGAGCACATTGCTTATGAAGATATGGCGATGATCAGGCGTGAGGACGAACTGATTGAGGCTGCGAATGTCTTCATTGATCGGTGGCACCAGAAGGGGCGCACCGTCGTCGCCCTTGGCCCTGGCTCGACTGAGGACATCAGCGACCGGCTGATGGACAAAACCATCGAGATGGCGAGGGAGCAGGGGCTGCAGTTGGCAACCCACGTGGCTGGTTGGGCGGAGATTGTCTCGCGCTCGCTGAAGCACTATGCCAAACGCGATTTGGAGCACGTGCACGAGATTGGCCTGACAGGGACGGATTCCATCCTCATCCACGCCGTGTGGCTGTCGCCACGGGAGATACAACTTGTCGCCGAGACCGACTGCAAGGTCGCGCATTGCCCGGTGGCGAACGCGCACCTGGGCTATGGCGTCGCACCGGTGGCAGAGATGCGGGCGCTGGGTGTGACGGTGGGTCTGGGAACCGACGGCGCGGCCAGTTACACCTACGACCTCTTCGAGGTGATGAAGATGGCCGCCATGTTGCAGAAAGTCAAACACCTCGACGCCGAAGTGCTGACAGCCGAGGACGTTTTGGAGATGGCGACGGTGGATGGAGCGCGAGTGTTGGGGCTGGAGAACCAGGTGGGCAGCCTGGAGCCGGGCAAGCGCGCCGACATCATCCTGGTGGACTTCCATCAACCGCACCTGATGCTGGATCACCAGATTGTCAGCAAACTGGTCTACAGCGCGCGCGGGCACGATGTGGTGACCAGCATCATTGATGGGCAGGTCGTCATGGAGAACCGCCAGGTGCTCACGATGGACGAGCCCACGGTCCTAGACCGGGCACGTGAGACGACGGCAGACCTGGTGAGCAGGGCAGGGATCGAAACGCGCGACTTGTTGAACGCCGGTTGGCCCGAGCACGGACCCCGCTGGCGTGGGGCGGTCACGCCGGAGTGGTTCCAGACCCACTCATAGAATAAGGGCACTATACGGCTTGCGCATTTTCCCGCAGTGGTATATACTAGTAATATATACTTCAAGGGAGGACGATAATGAGAACTGCAAGACTGTTTCAAAACGGGCGCAGCCAGGCGGTAAGATTACCCAAGGAATTCAGGTTCAGCGGAACCAAGGTTTTTATAAAGAAAGTGGGTAATGCCGTCACGCTCATTCCATACCAAGGCTCCTGGCAATCCCTGTTTGATAGCCTGGATGAATTTTCGGATGATTTCATGGAAAGTCGAGAGCAACCTGCACAACAAGTCAGGGAGAGCGTTTTTGAATGAGACTCTTACTCGATACTAACATTTGTATTTATCTCATAAAGAAAAAACCCCGGAGTGTTTTGCAGAAATTCAACGCTTGTTCCGCCGGTGAGATAGGAGTCTCTTCCATAACGGTAGCAGAGTTACAGTTTGGTGTTCGAAAGAGTCAATACCCATCGCAGAACCAACGCGCTTTAGAACAGTTCCTGGTTCCACTAGTCGTCGTAGATTTTGATCATGAGGCAGCGATTGTCTATGGCAAGATTCGTGCCCTCCTTGAGTCTCAAGGTAAGCCGATTGGCCCGTTGGATATGCTCATCGCTGCGCATGCTCTGAGTCTGAACTTGACCTTGGTGACACATAATACGAGAGAATTTTCGAGAGTACCAGACCTCAGTGTGACTGATTGGGCCACTGATTAGCCATTAGCAATTGGGCACCAAGGGCAATTTTCGAGTTCACTCCTGGACACATTGCCCATAGAAGCCTTGACCACCATGGACAACGTGGCTCAGATTATCCGGCGTTATTCCAATCCTCATCATCGAAGGGATTATCCCAAAAGTCTAGATTGCTTTGGGCTGCCCACAATAAATCATCGCAGATGTCGGCGGATCCCCCAACCACGAAGACGGTGACACGCGCACCAGGGGGAAAAGAAACGTATACACGAAGCACCGCAGGGGACAAGATGACCTGGTTCCATCGCTTGCTACGCATTGACCTGGCCCACTACAAAGCCACAGTGGAGGAGATTCCGACCGAGGTGACCGATGCTTTTGTGGGGGGCAAGGGCCTGGGTACCTACTACCTGTACCGCGAAGGCGCCCCGCAGGTAGACCCCTTGGGGCCGGAGAACAAGGGCTTCATCGCTCCTGGGGCGCTCAGCGGTACGTTGGCTCCTGCCGCGTCCAGGTACGAGGTGGTCACCAAGTCATCTCTGACGGACATCTACCTGGACAGCAATGCGGGCGGTCACTTTGGGCCGGAACTCAGACTCACCGGCCACGATCTGGTTATCCTGGAAGGACAGTCTCCCCAGCCCGTGGCAGTGGTGATCTATGGCGGTAGTGGTGAAGTACTCCCCTAAGCTTCTGGGGGGGCCGGGGGGGGTGAAGGTGCAGTACACCGACGCCGACCATCTGTGGGGCACCTCGATCTACGAGAC
>JAUWOI010000127.1 GCA_030612185.1 Anaerolineae bacterium | reverse complement strand
CACACCTGGCGGTCGAGATCAGCGGCGGGCGCGACCGGGCGCTGCTGCTCAAACTGGCGGCGCTACTCCACGACGTTGGCAAGCCCGAGACCTGGTCACAGGACGAAGACGGCCATATCCATTTCTACAACCACGAACCGGTGGGAGCAAAGATGGCAACAGCGCGGCTGCGGGCGCTGCGTTTTAGCCACGACGAGGTGGCGCGCGTGCGCGCCATGGTCAGAGGACACCTGCGCCCGGCTCACCTGGCCCGCGCCGAACGGGTCACCCGCCGCGCCGTCTATCGCTACTTCCGCGCCACAGGCGATGCTGGCGTGGAGGTGGTGCTGCTAAGCCTGGCTGACCACCTGGCGACTTATGGCCCGAATCTCCAGGAGCCCCGCTGGGCGCGGCGGCTGGAGGTGGCGGAGACGTTGCTGACCCACTACTTCCAGCGGTACCAGGAGACGGTGGCCCCGCCTCCGCTGGTCACAGGCCACGACCTGATGGCCGAACTGCATCTGGCGGAAGGGCCGGAGATTGGGCGGCTGCTGGAGGCGCTGCGGGAGGCCCAGGCGGCTGGGGAGGTTGGGACGCGGGAGGAGGCGTTGGCGCTGGCGCGGCGGCTGTAGCCGGCGTCAGTGATAGGGGTTCCGTTATCCCTTGAAACGACTATTCGCTTGACAATCCGGCTATTTAGGATAGAATATCGGTGCGCCGAGATAGCTCAGCCTGGTAGAGCACCTGACTGAAAATCAGGGAGTCGACAGTTCAAATCTGTCTCTCGGCATACTGACCAAAGACCCGCCTTGTCAGGCGGGTCTTCTGCATTTGCGATGTTCCCTCTGCCGGAGGGGACGGGGATGGCTTTCACTATTCCGTCGGTCCGAACCGGCCGGGATCGAACATCTCCATAGGCACGGGGCTGCGCCCCTTGGCGATCAGGTCAGCGATGATGCGGGCGCTGATGACACTGAGCCCCATGCCCTTGCGGTCATGACCCGAGACCATGTACACGCCTTGCCATCCCGGCACCGGGCCGATCAGGGGCAGCGAGTCCTCGGAAGCGGGCCTCAGGCCGGAGACGTGTTTCACCACCTTTGCGTCTTCCAGAGACGGAGCCATCCGCAGCGTAGCGTTCATGATGGCCTCGAGGCCCGCCGACGTACGGTGGTTGGCGAAGCCGCTGTCACGCTCGTAGGTAGTGCCTCCCAGCGTGATACCATCGGCCTTGTGCAACAGGTACATATCGCTGTAGGATAGAGAGGCCTGTAACTGGGGGTCGGGCACCAACAGATGCAGGAGTTGGCCCCTCACCGGGTAAACAGGGATCTTCAGCCCTACCCACGCAGCAGCCTGCTGGCTCCAGGGGCCCATGGCCAGCACCACCGTCTCGGTAGCGACGGTCTCACCACGTCGCAACTGCACCCCGGTTACCCGTCCGCCATCGCTCTGCAGCCCCACGACCTCGCCGTGCCGCAGTTCCATGCCCCGGCGTTCCGCAGCCTCAGCCAGGGCCAGCACAAACCGGTAGGCCATCACCTGCGCCTGGTGACACACCAGGCCCCCCAGAACGTCCCGGTTCAGGCGAGGCTCCACCTCCCACAAGGCCTGCCCCTCCAGCCAGCGGACGGACGGATCATCGTGTCCCAGGACCGATGGCTGGGGCTTCAGGCTTTCGACCTCCTGCGCTGAAAAGGCCGGGTAGATCGTCGGCTGCTCCCGGTAGCCGACGTCAATCCCCGACTCTTGCGGCAGAACGCGGGCGAGTTCCTGGTGCAACTGGAACCCCAGCCAAGCCAACTCCGATAGATCGCCTTGCAGGGCCGCCCGGGCGCCACGGCCGATCGCCAGCCAGTGGGCAGACGCCATACCAGAGGCGCCGACGGCGACCGCCTCCTTCTCCAGCACCAGAACCTTGTAGCCCTCCCTGCTGAGCCAGTAGGCGGCACTGCACCCCATTACGCCGGCCCCCACGACCACCACATCCGGTTTCCCGACCACGATTTCCTCCTGTCAGGCTCATTTTAGTGGAAACCTGCCCAGAAGTCAACCCTCTTCAGTGTTCCATCCAGGGCAATTGCATCTCAATCATTTGCTCGCCAGGGATCCCTTCGACAAGCTCACCGCCACGCCTGCCACGAGAGTACTCTCGCAGTGGAGCCCCGCCACGAGCCCCGCCACGAGTACTCGCGGTGGTACTCGCGGTGGCAGGGCAGGCAGTCAGTTCCCGGCCATGTGCGGCTTGATCGGCCCTCAGGGCGGGAATCTGGCGATCCCCTCTGAGCAAGTTTGGTTGAGGTCTTGCGTCTGGACGCACTAACAACCCAAAAGTCACCGGCACAGGCCACTGTTGAATCCAGATACGATTGCCCTGCTGGTTGTACCTGTATGGCCCACCCGGGAACGGGAAGACTCACCTGGCTGCGGCGGCTGTCAACCGCTTGACAGTCGGGGCTGGGCGAGATCAGCAGCCTCTTTGGCGGGGTGGTCAAGTTCCTCACGGCAGCGGCGGTGCTGAGTGTGCTGCTCACGATAGACTACGCCGTCATCAAGGGCGTCTTTGGCGCCATCGGGGAGGTCGCGAGCAAGGCGAAGGCTACCGCGCAGCAGATCGTGGCGGGACTGGTGACTCTGGGCGGGATCGTTCTCACCGGTGGCTTGGCCGGCCTGGGGACTTCGGCGAGCCCTTCGGCTTTGCTCAGGACAGGCTCAGTCGAGCCGCTGGGAGCGGCGGCGGCAGGAGGTACCGCCGCAATCCAGTCCTGGACACCGTCGTCCAGACCTTTCTTGAGCTAAGTGACCGTCGTGATTAACTCAAGTTCCTCGATGGCTTCAAAGTCGGCGGGGTTGTGGGTGACAAGCGGCATACGGTGTTGGAGGGCTGTGGCGGCTATCCAGGCATCCTGGGGGGAGATGGGACGTCCAACCACGCGACAGTTGGCCCGAACCTCGCCCCACAAACGGCACAGGGCAATGTCGAAGGGCAAGACCGTGTAGTTCTGCAGGCTCGTTTCCAGTTGGCTCATTCGACGCGCCCCCCAGTTGTGAACGAAGGCCCATTGAAACAACTCGGCCACTGTCATAAACGAAATCGCCAGTATCCGACCTCGTAAGTGGGGCGCGTAAGACTTGGCCCGGCTGTCTCCCTTCGACGACACTCAGGGCAGGCCCTTGAGCAGAAATGAAACGATGTTGGTATCAAGCAGGACGACGTCCATCAAGCCCTCAAGCGGTCCTCACGCCGTTGCTGATAGATGTACGCGATAAAGTCATCGGCAGACTCCTCCTCGGGCCAAAAGTCGGCCACCAGGTCTGCAATGTCTGTAACTGGCTGGGTCAATTGAGCCTGGATATGCTGCGCAAGCGTTTTTGGTTCCCAGAAGCCCACTGCTGGCTGCGCCTGCTGATAGCTACGGTGTATGGATTGAGAAATGGTACTGATCAAATCCAACTGTTCTAGCAGTGACAGTTTCTGGGCCGCATCAATTACGGTTTGTACTCTCATGGTCATTAGCCACCTCGTTTCTTAACCTGACTGCTGGGTGTGGGGGTATTATACGACAGGTCCACGCTATGGTCAACGTTGCCTCCAGCCCACCGCCCCGCTTCCTCCACCACGACCGGGGCTGAGGCGGATACGGGCGCGTCGGCTCCCCGCTCTGCGCTGGACGCCGCAGCCCAGGGCACCTGTGCCTCGACCGCAGCGATATAATCTCCTCAGGCTTATTCACTGTATACAGTATTTGGAAAACCACAAAAGACACTTGACAGTAAATTCATTCTATAGTATAATATCAATAAAGTTGATGTACTGTACCGCCTAGCACTCACAGAGGAGCGATAACTATGATAATATGCTTTAACTGTTCTACAGAAACTAAAAAGGCTCTTGATTCTCTTCTTAAATCAGGACAGTATAGGGATTACAATGAGGCAATCTCTCTTGCGATCAAGAATCTAGCAGTCCTCCAAGAAGAGGTTCTCAAAAGGGGTGGTTTAGTTATCGGAGCTGATACTGAAGCAAATGCGCATGCTTTTGAAGGAACGACTTCACATAGTACACAAGGCGCTATGAAACCTCAGGAGCATAACCTGACCATTGAGCCTCTCACGGTCCCCGCAATTTTTCATCTCAATGGCCTCGCAGACTATCCGCTTCCCTTTGTAGAGTTACCCGATGATATTTGGGCGATTGGGCAAGAGATTCCTCTCGGTCGTTGGATTTTTGGGCAGTACAATAGATTATTGCCCGCCAAGGCCAGCTGCAGAGCCTTGGCGCGTCTGCTGCTCAGCCAACCCAAGGGCATTCTGCTTGAGGAAGCTGCTCAGCGAATTGCCGAAGAAGCCGCTGTTTTAGGCGATTTTCTTGCTTATCACGACAAGCAGAATGATATTGCACGTGATGATGCGCTCTCGACAGCTTTCCCTTCGACTGGCGAAAACTCCGACAAGAGCCGCCTACGTTACGCGAACCAGTTCGTTGCCAGTGTCAACAAACACGGACAAGTCTCCGGACTGCTAATGGACCTCAAGCTGATCAATGGCAAAGGTAGAAAAACGGCCCGTCTGATGTTGACCGAGGTTGGCTGGCAATTTGCCATTATGCCCAACCCCATCCTTGATGATTTGCAAGAAACGCCAATCCAGAAGTTCACTAAAGGTGAAAGAGATTTTCTTCTCGACCACATCGCTCGGTCCGTGCCTGTCGAGGATTTTGCCTACCGTGTGATCTTGAGCACTATTCTCAAGGGAAAGAACACTCCCGACACAGTCAATACTGTCCTGCTGGAACATGTTCCACAAGACACGGATCGTAGCTTGAGTAAGTCCTTCCTATCGTCGCAGAGGTCCGGGGCCATATCCCGAATGACGGACTTGGGGTTAGTGGAAAGAGTTCGAGATGGTGTTAGAGTCTCGTACGTTGTAACAGGCATTGGTGAGAAATACGTGCAGAATGCACGATAATTAATCTAGAGGAGGTTGAAAAATGAAAAATGCACAAGTTAGGGAGCTTTGCTTGTCGCTTATGAAAGTAGACACGGAGGAGAAAGTAATCCAACTCCTGAAAGATGTAGGCTGCTGGGACAACCCAGCGGCATGGCGATACTACGGCGATCGTGAGAGCAACTACAATACGATCGGGGGGCAGCAAAGTCGTCCGGAGGCCGCCTTGGTGGAGAAACTGGTGAACTCCGTTGACGCACGGCTGATGAACGAGTGTCTTGTGTTAGGAATTGACCCCGAAGGACCATCTGCTCCTCGGACTATTCGCGAGGCCGTGGCTCGATTCTTCGAAGAGAATCCAAACAGTCCAACTGCGGGTCTAATAAGAGAATGGCTTGACAGCAAACGTACAGAAGTGGCTAGAGGTATCACACTTGCTGCTACAGGAGCTAAGCCGAGTGAGGGGAATCCTTGCTTCACTATCTCAGACTGTGGTGAAGGACAAACACCCGAAATGATGCCGGACACTCTACTCTCCCTGGATAAAACAATCAAGCTTCGTATTCCATTTGTCCAAGGAAAGTTCAACATGGGTGGGACGGGTGCGTTGAGGTTCTGTGGCCGACACAATCTCCAGTTTGTTTTAAGTCGGCGTAATCCAGCGATTATCAATGGAAATGGAGCCCATCCATCCGATTCACAATGGGGGCTCACACTTGTTAGGCGCGAGGATCCATCAGGAGGGCGCCGTAACTCAGTCTACACCTATCTCGCACCTGTTGGTATGGAAGACAACCCTTGTAGAGGGGGAGTGCTGCGGTTTTCCGCCGATACAATGCCGATTTTCCCGGTTGGTCGCAACGCTTGTGTTCGAGAGTCCGAATGGGGTACTCTCATCAAACTCTATGAGTATTCCGTCACAGTTTCCAAGAGTAACATCTTACGCAAGAAAGGGATTCTGGGCAGCATCGACCTCTTGATGCCCGATGTGGCCTTGCCCATTCGCTTGTACGAATGTCGTCCAGGCTATCGTGGGCATGAAGGAAGCTTTGACACCACGCTAACCGGCGTAGGAGTTCGCCTTGAGGATGATAAGGCCAAAAACCTTGAATTCTCATCATCCTGCCCGATGAGCGTTGCCGGTGAACAAATGACGGCTACAATCTATGCGTTCAAGAAGGGCAAGGCAGAGACTTACCGCAGGAATGAAGGGGTGATCTTTACCATAAACGGTCAAACACACGGACACTTCACTGCAGGCTTCTTCAGACGCTCCAAGCTGGGTTTAGACTACCTGCGTGACTCAATTCTGGTTGTCGTGGATTGCAGTAAGCTCACCGGACGCGCCCGAGAAGACCTCTTCATGAACAGCCGAGATCGGCTAAGTGGCGGCGAACTGCGTGTTGAAATCGAACGCGCTCTTGAGAACATGCTGAAGCAACATCCAGGGCTGCGCGAGCTCAGCAACCGTAGACGGCGCGAGGAAATCGAAGATAAGCTAGAGGACTCCAAGCCACTTGAAGATATGCTTGAGTTCCTGCTTACACAATCTCCAACACTCTCGGCACTCTTCCTGCAGGGTAAGCGTATATCCGATCCTTTTAAGACAAGGAAGGTCCAGGCTCAGGAAGAGTCATTCGAGGGCAAACGTTACCCAACCTACTTCAAGTTCAAGGGAAAGGAATACGGAACCGAGCTTCGCCGTGACTGCCACATCAATATGCGTTGCCGAATCGCGTTCGAAACCGATGTGGTGAATGACTACTTCAGTCGGAATATTGACCCAGGAGAGTTTTCGCTGATTATCGTTTCAGATGACCATGGTTTACCCGTCAAGAACTACTCATTGAACCTGCAGAATGGGATCGCCACCCTCAACCTTCAATTGCCGGCTAACTGTCGTGTAGGTGACGAATTGCGATTCATGGCGACAGTAACGGATCGTACGCGGATTGATCCTTTTGGGAACTCTTTTGTGCTCAATGTCACAGAAGCAGCAGTGCCCCAAAAAGGCAAGAAAAAACGTAGACATAGGCCTCCCGGCGAGAAAGAGGGAGACGAGCGCGAAATCCCTTCTGGTATCGAGTTGCCTAAGATTATCAGAGTCTGCGAGAAGCCAACAAACGGCGCTAAAGGGTGGCAGGATATGAACCCGCCGTTTGACAGATACTCTGCATTGCGCGTTAAACACGCAGGCAGGTCGGACGAGAACGGCAAAAACGGAAATGGAAAAGACATCTACGATTTCTACTTGAACGTTGACAATATCTACTTAAGGACGGAACTGAAAGCCAGTAGGCGTGAGGCAGAGGTGATGGAAGCGCGCTTTGTCTACGGGATGGTCCTTTTAGGTCTGGGCCTTTTGCATCAAGAAGCGCAGGACAGGAAACCAAGGTCTGATCATGAAGAGGATAGGTCAGATGTGTTGACCGAGCAGGTCAACATCGGGGATAAGGTGGAGGAGTTTACAAAGGCTGTGGCCCCAGTTCTTCTGCCTATGATAGATTACCTTGGGGCTCTTGACTTGGAAAGCAGCACTGCGGCAGACGTTTCTGACGAGGCCACTTAATGTAGGGGGGATTGAATGTCAAGCTCGGGCTAGCCGGTGGAATAGGACGACCTCCTTGCTGCTTGGAATCTCTCCCATCCGGTCAGCGTACCATTTGCGGTTTGGCACACGTCGCCATAGCCTGCCATCGGGAGAATTTGTCAGAATAGGGAGTCTTATTTCAGTAAATCCTGCTTGCTTCATTACTTGCAAGTACTTGGGAAATTGCCAGGATGGATTAGAAAAGGCAACCATTTGGACCAGCAGAGTCTCGTAGTCTGCGATTCGTGCCAGTGAGGCGAAGGCTTCGTAAATCTGGCTGTAATAGCTCGCCAAATTTAGCTGTTCTCGATGGCCAAAGGTATAGAAAGACGCGCCATGCCCATCCAGGCAGTTCGCAACCCAAAATGGTGCGGGGGTTTCTTTTCGTCCGTGAACTTGCCAACGGTGGTAGAGCACGTGAACACCTGGATAGGGCGGCGAGGTTAGGATAAGCTTGGGCGCCGGGCTTCCCGCTAGTTCAGGCTCACTATCTATGCCGATGACAGAACGATTCAAGCAAAGTGCCCGAAGCGATCTATGTGCCTCATAAAGATGATCTGTGGCTCGTGCACGAACTGAGAACTCTCTAGCTCCTTCTGACATCTCCACAAGGTTAGCAAACAACCGTTTGCGGAATTCTCGTGCTGAGGGGATCTTTCTGCGGCAATCCAACGCCCACTGACCAGTCTTAAGAAGGACACAACGAATAAATCTTTGCTGACGTTCACACGGAAGCCTATCTATTTGTGCCAAGGCCAGTTCTAGTGTCTTTCGAATGGGCCAAGTGTTTTTGCCACTAACGTTTCGCTGATAGCCGTCTTCAATCCATTTATCTGCCCGTATCGGGGGGTTGCGAAGGTTTAGGCTTCCACTCAGTCCATCAGCCCAATCATGGATGGTGGACAAATCCTCATCAGATAGGGGCGTGATTTTCACAAGAGTGAGAAAGACGGCAAGCTCGCTGATGTCTACCCCGATTGCACGGCGCCCAAGAACACGTGCTTCCACAAGCGTTGTGCCACCACCCATAAAAGGGTCAAGGACCAGATCGCTGGGCTGTGTAAAAGCCTCAATCGCTGCCCTCGCGAAAAGGGGAGAGAAGCGTGCTGGGTAGCGATAGAAACCGTGCGTCAGTCCTAGAACAGGCTGACAGCTATGAACGGCCTCTAAGAATTCTGCTGCTACATCACTCTTTAGCATAATCCTGTCTCCCAGTGACAAATCCAAGCCTGATTATTATATCCCAACTGCCGCCCTTGCACAAACGAACGCGCCCACCGCCCCGCTTCTCCCACCACGACCGGTACCGTCAGACGAAAAGCGCGGGGCCGCGGGCTAGTCTTCCGGCGAATGGCCGTCATCACGCCCACGGCGGGCCGCACTCCCGCCTGGGCCTGGGTTGGCGAGGTCGCCTTCCAGTTCGACGGCGGGAGAGCGCCCCTTGTTTTGCATGGGGACCGCCCCCGCTCGCCGGATGCAACGAGGCGGACCGCACTCACAAGTAGCGGCCCGCCTTTTTCGGTGTCCAGTTTGCTATACGCCAAGCCCGAACTTGACAGTGTGAAACCCGCGTCCGACAGTATCAAACCAGAATTTGACACTGTGAAATCCGCCGTTTACTGCCTGGCAAATCGAACCGCCTCTGTACGGGACAATCCTAGACCTCCAACGGATCATCGGGATGGTCGGCGTCCCACAACTCCTTGTAGCCGTCGCGTTGTCCAGGCCGATGCGGTTCTTGTTGGCTACCTCGCCCGTGTACGCATCCGGCGCGTTGATACCCTTCTTCAAGTCCATGTCGGCCCTGAAGTTGATCTTGAACGTGCCTTTCCGGTCAATGCTGGGGGTAAAGATGCCCACGCCCGGCAGATTGACTGGCGTACCCTGGCTGTTGAAGTACAGGATCGCCTCGTTCATCTCCTGCAGCACCATCATCACTTCGCTCTTAGTGAATGAATTGGGCCAACACGATTTTCGGTGTGCTTGCCGAATTGTGGTGGTGATTGTATATCGGGGCCAGGGAAATGTCAAGGTAGCGTATTCATTCATCTATAATCTGAGTGAAAGCACATTGTTCACTCAAAAGAAAACCTGAGTTATACTTCCCCCAAGTACCATACCATATCTTAGGAGGGAAGTATGTCTACCGAAGACAAGATGAACATCGATGAGAGACG
>JAUWOI010000374.1 GCA_030612185.1 Anaerolineae bacterium | reverse complement strand
CTTCATGGTTTCCAGCCCTCCTGTTGAGAGTATAGACCTTCATCTACTCTCATGCCAAGTGGACTAAGATTCGGGGTTCAGAACACCTGTTTACGCAGCCCTGGGTGGAGGGCCGAGCGGAGCGAGGCCCGGAGCATTGGGCTGGCGCGCCGTCCTGTCCGCTGTAGCTTTAGCGAAGGCGGGGCATCCATCCTAAACATCATCGCGTAGCTCGGGCGCCGTGCCCGACTCAATATCCGCCCTCGTTGCCTTTCATAAGGGCCTGTCGAGGTTTACGAAGGCCGCGCCGAGAAGGTGAGTAACAGGAGAAAGCAACTGCCGCGTCGAACGATAGAACAAGAGCGGAAACGCAACCTATCGCCGACAGGCAGCACCGAGTGAGTTGCCCCAACACAGAGCCCGAGGCGCTCCTTATTTCAAACCATTACTTGTCTGAGGACGCACGCCATCCATGAACGCCTGTGAGCGACTACTGACCGCGCTGGACGGCGGCAAGCCGGACCGCGTGCCCCGCGCCTTCAACTTCTACCCGGTGGCGGCTGAGGAATTGGCGCCGCCTGGCCAGTACCGGGACGACCTCGTGGACGTGCGATTCGTCGAGTTCGCCTCCTCGCCGGAGGAAGAGGAATTCCGCCGCCTCGCCCGGCCTTTTCCGCCGGACACCCGCCTGGGTACGCCCGCCCAGCTGACAACCTACGCCCGCTGGGATTACCGCCCCGAAACCCCGGGCCGCCGCAACCCGCTGGCCCGCGCCCGCTCGCTGGACGACTTGCGCAGTTTTTCCTTTCCCGACTTCAGCGTGTTTGATCAAGTCGAGGGCCTGGCCCGCCAAGTGCAAGACCTCCACGCCCGCGGCCTGGCCGCCGGCGGCAACCTGCCTCACCTGGGCGGCGAACTGTTCGAGGCCGCCTGGCGACTGCGTGGCTTGGCGAACTTTCTAATGGACCTGATCGAGCGTCCCGACTGGGCCCATTTTGTCCTTGACCGCTTGACGGACATGGCCCGGCGTAAGGCCGAGGCGGTGGCCCGCGCCGGCGTGGACGTGTTGTGCCTCGGCGATGACGTGGGAATGCCAGGGACCATGATGATCAGCCCGCCTCACTGGCGCGAGTTCTTCAAGCCGCGAATGGCGATGGTGATTCAGGCCGCGCGGGTGCTCAAGCCCGCCCTCCGCATCCTCTTTCACAGTGACGGCTATTTTGAGCCGATCATCGGCGACCTGATCGAGATCGGTGTGAACGCCATCAACCCCCTCCACCCGGATCACATGGAGGCTGCCCACATTCGCCGGCGGTTCGGCCCGCGGCTGGCGCTGGGGGGCACTGTGGGTCGCCAAACCACTTTTAGCTTTGCCACGCCCGACGACATCCGGCAAGAGGTCAAGCATCGCGTCGCCACTCTGGGTCGAGCCGGGCTCATTCTCTGTCCGGCGTACGACATTGACGGGCCAGACATCCCCTGGGAGAACATTGCCGCCTTCTTGGAGGCCGCCGAAGCCTACGGCTAGTAGCGCAACATATCATCTTGCGCACGGCAGGGGGTGAACGGTCATGGACGGAATAACCTATACGTCCCCAGAGCTTCTTGGACAGATGATGCCTTGGAACAGGGAATATGTCGGCCCCCCAGAAACCGGTCCAGGTGTTATGTCAGTATGTAGGGCACTGCTCCTGCCCCCGTCTTAGTACCACCTGCGATGAGAGTTTTCAGCCTGTGAGGCAAGTTTCTTGCCGTTGCCGTTGGGTCATTTGTGCCGTGCCTTTGATGCTCTTTCCACCCCCATGGGGGTGGGCGCCAAGTGCCTGCTGAGCGAATTCCTCCGGCGTCATATTCTTCAAAGCGCCGTGCGGCCGTTCGCTGTTGTAGTCTTCCCGCCAGATGTCCAAGATCTCCTGAGCATCGGCCTGAGACGAAGGTGCCCGTGGCTCCAACGGCGAATCCATATGGCAGATGGGCGGCTGTTCAGCCCATGAAGGAAAGAGACCCGATTGATACGGGTAATCCCAGTTGGAGAGACCCCATGAACCAAGCACCCTCCCTCGCCGACCTCACCCTGGAGCAGAAGATCGGGCAGATGATGATGGTCCGCTACCCGGACCAGGACATCCTGCGGGAGATGCTGGCCCAGGGCTGGGCCGGGTCCTTCTACTTCGGCATGCGCGGCCGGCCCGCCGAGCAGGTGGTGGAGACCCTCAACAGCCTGCAGCGCCAGAGCCTGATCCCGGCCATCGTGGCCTTCGGCTCCGCCTGCTGCACCGTTGGCACGGGGCTGGTGCGGGGCAATCTCATGCGCGTGGGGGCCACCCGCGCCCCGGAGCTGGCATACCGGCTGGCCTACCTGGAGTCCGTGGAGCAGCGGGCCTACGGCTTCCACATCCCCGGCCTGCCCTGCCTGGATGTGAACACCAACCCGGCCAATCCCATCATCAACACCCGGGCCATCAGCGATGACGCGGAGCTGGTCACCGAGTTGGGCCTGCCGCTGCTGCGGGCCCAGAAGGACGCCCGGGCGCTGTCCTGTGTCATGCACTTCCCGGGCCACGGGGACACCGCCGAGGACTCCCACATCCGCCTCCCCACGGTGAACCGGACCGTCGAGGAGCTGTGGGATGTGGAGCTGCTGCCCTACCGGGTGGCCATCCCTCAGGGCCTCATCCCCGGCATCTGCACCAACCCCAACCACTATCCCGCCTATGAGGCGGGGCCGCCGGCCCCGGCCACCATCTCGCGCCAGATCATCACCGACCTGCTGCGCGGTGCCCTGGGCTACCAGGGGCTCATCTACACCGACAGCCTGACCATGAAGCCTATGAAGGACAACTACGGCATCGAAGAGGCGGCCATCCTGTCGGTGCTGGCCGGGCAGGCCATCATCCTGCAGGACTACAACTCCGACCCGCGAATCACCCACACCGCCCTGCTGGCAGCGGTGAAGTCCGGGCGCATCCCGCTGGAGCAAGTGGACGCCTCGGTGGCCCGCATCCTGCAGGCCAAGGAGTGGCTGGGGCTCTTTGAGGGCGCGCTGGTGGACCCGGAGCAACTGGCAGAGCAGGTGGCGACGCCGGAGATGAAGGCCTTCGCCCGGGAAGTGGCCCGGCGGGCGGTGACGGTGCTGGAAAACGCCGCGCTGCCCCTGCGTGTCTCGGCGGCGGAGAAGTGCCTGGTACTGGCCAATGGCCGTGAGGCCCTCTTCGATGCCGACATGGGGCTGGAGTTCCTGCCCAACTATGAACAGTTCTTCCGCGCCGTGCAGACCCGGTTGCCGGGGGCGATCACCTATGCCCTGGGTGAGGAGTTCCCGGCGGAGCAACTGGCCCGCGCCCGGGAACTGGCCGACGCGGCGGAAGTGGTGGTGGTAGGGCTCTTCTCCGGGGTGCTGTGCTATCACGAGGACAGCATCGGCCTGGCGGCGCCCTACCGGCAGTTGCTCACCGACCTCATCGCCGCCGGCAAGACTGTGATCCTCTGCAACTTCGGCAACCCCTATGTGCTGGCGGACCTCCCGCCCGCGGCAGGGGCCCTGTGTACCTATGACGAGGAGTGTCCGGAGTCCATGGCGGCCGCGGCAGAGGTGCTCTTCGGCGAGTTCACACCCACTGGCAAGCTGCCAGTGCGCGTCTCCGCCCGGTACCCCTTCGGAGCGGGGAGGTAGTAGCGCGCATGGCAGTGACCTGGGAGCACTTGGAGCGCGACCACCGCGGTCGTCAACGGCAGGAGCGTCACACTGGGACCCCCAGTCCACGTCTACGAGGGCATCACCTGCGTTCCGGTGCGCTTCTTAGGCGAGGCGCTTGGGGCCGAGGTCACTCGTCAGAGCCGGCTGCAGCATGGATTGGATGGAACGCCGACGCTGAGGTTCGCGAAATCGATCCTGCTGCGGCCGGTCCCGTGCCTGATTGCAGACCAGATGTCCATCGCAGCCATCTTCTTCGAAAGCCGAAAGTTATCGTCGGTTCCCGACTGCCCTCCTACAGCGTCGTCCCGATGCGGCGTCTCGTGTTGAGATGGCTTCCTCGCAGAGTCGACGAGGACCTCTGACATGTGCGTGTGTGCCTCGTCTTCGGTGCAGTTGATTTCGTCGCGGCGCTGCTCCGCTGGCGCGGAGACACTCGCTTCCGCCTAGCGCTGGCTGCTGGCCGACAGTTCTCTGAGCGGTGCTGGGTTGCACAAGAGACCCGAGACTTGCGAGACTGATCTGGGGCTCCGGCACTGGATCGGCCCCACGCGGGGAAGCTCGTGCTGGGGGCGGCGGAGCCCCTCATTGCGAAGAAGCTCGAATACCTGGTTGAATGGCAACTGCCGCTGATGTGCAGGCCGCGTCGTCCGCCCCAAGCCAAACACGTATTGGAGGTTGATCCATTCGAAGGTCCCTGTGAACTCAGTTAGCTCATAGCGGTGCGCCGGCGGATCCGGCACATGCACCTTCATGATTCGCGAGGGCACCTCGTCCGCCCGCTTCAGCCCCATGATGTAGAGCATCCAGGGATGGAACCGGTGGACGAACTGGTCGCCGGGCCCCGGGTAGCGCTGGTCGTCTGGGGCCACCACCTTGAAGTGCGTGTCGTCCACCTTCACCCAGGGCCGAGCATAGAGAATCGTGAAGGCCGGCGCCTCGATGGCCCAGTGGAAGTGCATCCGCTCACCCGGGGGGTTGAGAGCACGCCAGTACATGCCGTAGTGGTGGCCGATGGTCTCATGAAGGAGGGTGTGCATGCCCTCGCTGCCGTGAATGTGCTCCAGGGGGAGCATGGCCTCGACCCTGTTGATCAAGCCGACGCACAGAAGCCTCCCGTCACTGCCCACGCGGCGCGTGTGGTCGTAAGAACCCAAGTCGGTTTTCGACGCGTCCTCGCTCTG
>JAUWOI010000520.1 GCA_030612185.1 Anaerolineae bacterium | reverse complement strand
GATGAGGATAGCGGCCCACACGACGGCGCTGAGCGGGTCACGACGCCATTTCTCGTCCCAACTCTTCTCTGCCTCTTTCTCGTGTTCTTTCTCTTCCTCTTTCCCGTGATACTCCCGGTCAGACATGATTCCCTCCTTTCATACACGGAGATTTCTCGGAAAAGGGCAGGAGCCCAACCGCGTTGGGCGTTTTCCGGCCCCAGACGGCCAATGCGATTGGCCTGCTACCCATAAAAAGGCCTCTGCGTGACTTTCCGAGAAATCTTCTCGGAAAAGGGTAGGAGCCCAACCGCGTTGGGCGTTTTCCGGCCCCAGACGGCCAATGCGATTGGCCTGCTACCCATAAAAAGACCTATGCGTGACTTTCCGAGAAATCTCGCACGGCGTACAAGCATCCTCCAACATTATACCATACATTTCCAGTTGTGGCGTAATCACAGCGATGTGGCGCAGGTTTTCCATAGATTCCTCACTCCCTCGCTTCCACCATCCAGCGCTGAGCATCTAGCACCCAACAGTACAGCCGGTATCGCAACGACGCGTAGACCCGATCCCACACACCCACGCTGCGCACCAGACGCCCGCTGAAGCCTCGCTTGTTGCGGTAGAGGCCCCACAGTCCATCTCGCCGCTGCGTGAACTCGGCCTCCAACTTCGCCTCGTCCTCGTCGGGGACACCCCCCAGGTCGTAGGTGGTGCAGCCCAACGATTTGGCCCAGCACATTGCCTCCCACCGGAGCAGGTAGTTGGGCATCTTCTCACGGTGAATATTACCTGAGGCTCCGTAGAAATACCAGGACCGCGGCGGGAACGCAAAGACCATCTCCGCCGCCACCGGCTCTCCCTCTACCTCGGCCAGAAGCAGCCGCGCCCAGTCCCGAGGCACGAACAGACGGTAGGCCGCCTCGTAGTAGGCCGGGGCGTGGACGCCGAAACGATCTCGCGCGGCAGTGGCGGCCATCAGTGCGTGGAAGGCCGGCAGGTCAGCCTCGGTCGCCTCCCGCACCGTCACCCCCTTGCGGGTCGCCAGCCGCACGTTGTAGCGCGTCTTCGACTTCATCGCCGCCAGGATCGCCTCTTCGTCGGGAGAGATGTCCACGACGATGGTGCGGCGGGGTTGGATGCTGCTTACCGGGGCGGGGCGGAAGCCGAGTGTATGCAGTCGCTCGCGGTGAACGGGCTCATCGGGCAGGTCGGGTTCGACGATAAGGACAATGCTGCCTCGCGACCGGGCAGCGCGATCGAGGCCCGCCAGAAGCACTGCTACTTGCTCCTCGTCGGCCCAGTCCACCAGCGGCCCTTTGGGGACGTAGGCCAGGCAGCCCAACCCGGCCGGCAAGCGCCGGTAGAGCACCTGCGCCCCGGCGACCAGTTCACCCCCTCGGCTCAGCCCCACCCGCTCGTCGGCCCACCCGAACTGAGCCTTGAGCGCACCCCAGGGGCTGGTCTGGAGAACGTGGGCGTCGGGACGTTCAGCAACGAACCGATCCCAGGCGTCGGATGCAATGGAAATGGGGATGCGGGTTTGTATCTTAATCATTGGTCATTGTTCATTGGTCATCGTTCATCGTTCATCGTTCCGCCGGGCCACGACGAGCAGGCCACCGCCCTTCTCGCCGGGGGGTACGTCCATCTCATAATAGGGTCGCCAGCGGCGGCCAAGGCTCCGCACGACGGCACGGCGCAGGAGAACCTGATAGCCCAGAGGCCGCAACCGGGGCGAGACCAGCAACCCCCACGCCGACCTTGGTCGGTCCACGCCATAGCGGTCGTTCATCCGGTCCCACAGCCGCTCGACTTCCTCCGGGATGTAGTAGCGCGCCTTGACCAGCGTCATCCCGGCGGCGCTCAGAATGTCACGCCATTCGCCGGGCGTGTGGTAGTGGTGATGCTCCAGCCATACATCCACACCGGCTGCGTACCACTTCGCCTGCTCCACGTCTCCGGCTTCCATTGCCCGGATATAGCCGTCGAGCAGGAGGTCGAAGGCGTCGGAGGGGACGGTGAAGATAAAATGGCCGCCGGGCCGCAGCACCCGCCCCACCTCGCGCACTACCGGCTCCACCTCGGGAATGTGCTCCAGGACCGAGTTGCTGAAGGCGGTGGCGAATGCACCGCTGGCATAGGGCAGACGATGGCCATCGGCCAGGTCCACGTGGCGGTACACACCAGATTGGGCCGCCTGCCGTAGTTGATCCACCCAGGGGTCGAGCCCCACGTCCACCCGACACTCCGTCCCGAAGAGCACCTGTCCGATCAGCCCGTCGCCGCAGCCCAGGTCGAGCAGGGGGCGCTCGTACTGCTCCTCCGCTGCCCCGCGCAACTCGACCGCCCGCCACAGCGCCACGGGCGGGGCGAACCAGTACGCCGCCAATAACTCGGTAAGATAGTCTCGCGTCATCTCAATACAGGGCAGTATACCGCAGGCGGCGCAGAGTGTCAAAGGGAAAAGCCCCGCGACCTGCAGGGGCCACAGGGCGATGAGGAATCGCTCTTAGAGGCTACGGTACGCTTCGCGACGGTGCATCACGCGCAGAATGACGATGGCCTTGGCTTCCTTGTCTATGTCGTAGAAGACCCGCCAGTTGCCCACGCGCAGACGATACTCTCCAATAGCCGGGTGGCGCAACTTGCGAGCAGCCGGTGGTCGTGGGTCCTGTTTGAGCACCTGGATTGCCTGCAGAATACGTTCCCGGACAGACCTCTCCAGGCGGCTCAGGTCCTTCTGTACTCGACGATCTCCGAGCAGAAGGTGATATTCACTCATCGCACCGGTGGTCGTTCAGGTAATCTTCGATGGGAATGCTCTCACCAGATATGTAGGCCGCTCGGGCCTCTGCGATGCGGGCGATGTGCTCAGGGTTGGAGAGCAAGGCCAACTCCTCTTGCATCTCCTCGTATTCCTCGATGCTCACGATGAGTGCCTGGGGTTTGCCGAAGCGGGTGAGGATGTAAGGGGTCTTGTCTTTCTTCACCTCCTCAATAACACCCTTCAGCCGCCGCTGCGCCTGTTCCATTGTCACAGTTCTGGTCACGTCAATCATCGCAGTCCTCCGAGAAGATTATATAGCCTGCTGCATAACTTGTCAAACAAGCGAATATGTTTCGCTAACCTTTACTACCCAGGCGTCATTCCGAGCAGCCTGTCCTGAGCCTGCCGAAGGAACCGAAAGGAGCGCAGCAGCCTGCCCTGCCACCGCGAGTACCACCGCGAGTACTCGTGG
>JAUWOI010000481.1 GCA_030612185.1 Anaerolineae bacterium | reverse complement strand
GTCTCTCATCGATGTTCATCTTGTCTTCGGTAGACATACTTCCCTCCTAAGATATGGTATGGTACTTGGGGGAAGTATAACTCAGGTTTTCTTTTGAGTGAACAATGTGCTTTCACTCAGATTATAGATGAATGAATACGGATGCTTGCATTCTCTGCTAAAATGAGTATACTACGGTGCGTACCCGGCACGAGCGCGTAGCGTACAATTGAGTACTCTTATTCACATCACTCTGGAGGGAGATGTCAATGGGCACAGAAGTCCTCGACCTGACGACCCTTGATCGTACACTGGCCAGACAAGTGACGTCGGAGTGGGAGCAATTGCTTTCCTGCATCCAATGCGGTACCTGCAGCGCCTCTTGCCCCACCGCTTTCGCGATGGACTATACCCCCCGCCAACTGTGGCAAATGGTACGGTTGGGGATGAAAGAGGATGTCCTGTCCAGTCGCACCTTTTGGCTCTGTACCACCTGTAAATCCTGTCAGGTGCGCTGTCCGCGAGGCATCCCGATCACGGATACGATGATCGCTCTTAAGGAATATGCCATGCGGGTGGACGTCAACGTCCCTGATGGGATGAAGATGTTCGGAGAGACGATTACCACCAACCACAACATCTCCAGCGACGATAACAAGAACCGCCAGATTTGGAGCCAGAACCTCGCCCACATTCCGCGTGGCGTCAAGCCCCGCCGCAGGAAGGCCGAGGTTCTTTACTTCATTGGTTGCGTCAGTTCCTTCTACCCCCGCGTCTACAGCATCCCCCAGGCATTCGTGCAGATTATGGAGCAGGCCGACGTGGAGTTCACCACGCTGGGCGGCGACGAGTGGTGCTGTGGCTACCCTCTCCACATCGCGGGGATGGGTGACCGCATGCGCGAGTTGGCGCAGCACAATGTCCAGAAGGCGCGGGCCGTAGGGGCCAAGAAGATCGTCTTCACCTGCCCCTCCTGCTATTACGCCTGGTCACATCTCTATCCCGAGGTCGTGGACATATCCGGCATCCAATTGTTGCACGCCAGCGAGTTCCTGGCCGAACTACTCGCTGGCGACGGATTGGCTCTCGGATCGGTGGAAGACGTGGTCACCTACCACGACCCCTGCGACCTGGGGCGCAAGAGCGGGGTCTACGATGCGCCGCGTGAGGTGCTGGCCCGCATACCGGGGCTGGAGTTCCGCGAGATGTCCGCCAGCCGCGAGAACGCTCTTTGCTGCGGTGGTGGCGGCGACGTCGAAGTAGCAGACCGCACCGTTACCGCCGGCGTCGCGGCGCAGCGTATGGCACAGGTGCAGGCCACCGGCGCGAAGTACGTCCTCTCCGCCTGCCAGCAATGCAAACGCACACTACAGGAGGGTGCGCGCCAGAACAAGATCCGCGTGCGGGCGATGGACCTCACCGAACTGGTATGGAAGTCCATGCAGGCCGCTGCCTGAAGTGGAGAAACCAGGTTTGTTCCTAAAAACCTGGTTTCTGTTTGCCATGTCGCGCTTCTTCCTGGCCGATCTGCACATTCACACCTGTCTTTCGCCCTGTGCTGAACTGGAGATGCTCCCGGAGTTCATCCTGGAGCGGGCGCAGGAACTAGGACTACAGATTATCGCCGTTACCGACCATAACTCGGTCGAGAACGCTGCAGCAGTGGTCAACGCCGCACGAGGCACAACCGTCACGGTGCTTCCGGGTATGGAGGTGCAGACCCGCGAGGAAGTGCATCTGCTTACTTTGTTCGATACATTGGATCAAGCGGCCTGCTGGCAGGAGCAAGTCTACGCTAACCTGCCGCCACTTAAGAATGACGAGGCGGTCTTCGGAGAGCAACTACTGCTCGACGCGGATGGGGAGCCGGCGGGCTACCTCGATCGGCTGCTGCTGACCTCGACATATTTTTCTGTGGAGGACGTGGTACAGCGCGTGTGTGACCTGGGTGGGCTGTGCATTCCGGCCCATGTGGACCGGACGATGTATAGCATCATCTCCAACCTGGGCTTCGTCCCGCCGGAGTTGGACATCGTGGGAGTGGAAATTTCGCCCAACATCGGCCCGGTCGAGGCCCGTGAACGCTTCCCCCAACTGGCGCGCTACAGCCTGGTGGCGAACGGTGATGCCCACCGGCTGAAGGAGATGGTGAGGCGCACGACGCTAAAAACAGAAGCGCCAACAGTCGCCGAACTGTCGCTGGCTCTGGCTGGCGCCGAGGGCCGCGAGGTGTGGGTGGACGGGCTGCGGTCGGGGGCGACGGTGTGCTAGAACTGTCGCTGCACATCCTGGACGTGTTGGAGAACGCTATTGAGGCCGGCGCGACGCGGGTCAAACTGCGAATTGAGGAAGACCTGGAAGCCGACCGGCTGACCATTGAGATCATTGACAACGGCAAAGGGATGGACGAGGAAACGCTGGCCCGCGTGCTCGACCCCTTCTTCACCACGCGCCAGACGCGTCACGTAGGATTGGGGCTGCCGCTATTCGCCGCTGCCGCCGAACGGTGCAACGGCGGGTTGCACATCGAATCGCAGGTGGGGCAGGGGACACGGGTGGTCGCCACCTTCCAGCACAGCCACATTGACCGCGCCCCGTTGGGCGACGTCAAGGGCACGCTGCTGGCGTTTCTAATGACCGAGCGGCCCGTTGACCTGCACTACGTTCATCGCGTAGACGGGCGCACCTTCGAGTTCGACACGGCGGAGTTGCGGGCCGAGTTGGGCGACGTGCCGCTCACCCACCCGGCCGTGCGGCGCTGGCTTAGGGAATTCATCGCCGAGGGGGAGAGTGAACTACAAATGACAAATGGCAAATGACAAATGAACAATTCGCCATTCGCTTGTGGATTGAAACCGCGCATCAGAGCCTCGCCAGAGCCGACGAGGAGGTATGCGGGGAAGCGGTAAGAACTTTTCAAACCGAAGATCGTTTTTTTGTTATCCTTGCCAGCAGCCCACAGGGTGGGGCGGAGGGAGCCACCTGGGCCGCCGCGACGGCGGAGCGCGCCATGGAGATGGCGCAAGCGGGAGATGCGCCTGACCACGTCGCGGAGACTCTCATAGTCGCGCCTCCCGCCAGCGAGGAGATCACTTTCTCCATTCTGCAAGTATTGGATGGAGACCGGGCCCACTTGGTGGAGTGTGAAGCCTTGCCCCTGTGCCTGATCCGGCGCGGCGAGGTGGAGTTCCTGCCACTGAGTGAAGATGTTGTCCACGGGCGGCTGCTGCGCGAGTGTTGCTTCCGGCTGTGCGATGGCGACTATATGGTGATGGTCAGCCAGGGCTACCTGCGCCCCCGGGGCTGGGGGTGGGGCTGGACCGACATCGCCGTCGCCGTGCGGCGCTGGACAGACACCCGCTGCGACGCCGACGAACTACTGGGCGCACTGGTGCGCACCTACCGCCGCCTGAACCCCGGAGCGCCCCGGCAGGACGTGACCATCGTCGCTATGCAAGCCCTCCCTGTGCGCACCGTCATGGTGTGGACTGGACCGCCGGTTGACCCGGCGCAGGACGAGGTGGCGCTGGGAAAGTTGATGACTGAGCCAGGCACGCGGGGCATCTGCGGCGACACCACCGCCCAGATCGCCGCCCGGCTGATGGGGGCCGAACTAGAGATGGAGCCCCGCCCCAAGGGTGGCTGGGTGGAGGTGCCGCCCGTCTCGCGCCTGGAGGGAATGGACCTGGTCACGGAGGGGTTGGTGACGCTGGGCAAAGCGCGAGAGCGCATAGCAGGGGCAAAGCAGGTGCGCAATCT
>JAUWOI010000356.1 GCA_030612185.1 Anaerolineae bacterium | reverse complement strand
CTGATATCACCGCTGGTGGGGTTCAACGTTCCAACCCTGACACAACTCACCACATCCCCTGCAGCAAATGGGAGGATAGAATCCCAGCACCTGATGAATCTGCACAGAGCCGTCCAGAGCACAGGCGCAGGGGACACCGTCCTCGTCGCTTTCGAGTACGGGCCGTCGGAGGCGGATGAGCTCAACCTGGTGGCGGAACCAATCTTGCGGCACCTGCTCGACCAGGGAGCACATATCTCTGTCGTCAGCACGCGGCCTGAAGGGCTGGCAGTAGCGGCAGGATTGCTAAGTGACATCGTCTCATCCGAGGAGCGATACACGCTGGTGAATTATCGGCCAGGCGACGCGACAGGCGTTTCGCAACTACTGGCCGATTGTGAAATTCTCCCTGGAGAGGGGACCGATGGTGATGCGCGCCACGGATTGATTCTCGTGCTGACTGCTCAGCCTGGGCCACTGCGCTGGTGGATCGAGCAGACACACGCGCTTGGCGGTACCCCCCCGGTTATGGCAGGCATAAGTACAGCCCTGGCACCGGCCGCCTACCCGTACCTGGACACCAGCGCAGGACAACTTGAGGGAGCGATCAGTGGATTGAGCGGAGCAGCCACCTACGAGGCATACCGCGGATTGGGAGGGCGGGCTACTCAGCGGATCAACGCCCTGGCGGCGGGGCACGCGGCCGTTACCGGCCTGATGGTCCTCGGCGCAATCATCTACGCCTTCGGCGGCATGCGCGGGAGGAAAAAGTGATACCCGAGATGCTCGATTTTGCCGGCCTGGTGTTGGGAGCAGTGCTGACGCTCCTGATCTTCAGTTACCTATTGGGCGATAACCCTCTCTACCGGCTGGCACTACACCTCTTCGTCGGCGCGCTGGTGGGCTATTCCTTCGGCGTCATGTTCCGCGAGGTTGTACTCAAGATGGCCCTGGGCCAGTTACAAAGCAACCCAATCTTGTTGGTCCCTCTGGTGATGGGCCTCTGGCTGTTTTTCTTCAAGAGCATTCCAAGGCTAGCCTACATAGGTAACTTTGTCATTGCCTATCTCGTCGGCGTTGGGACAGCGGTGGCATTGAGTGGCGCGCTATTGGGTACCATCGTCCCGCAGGTCGAGGCAACCGGTCGTGCCTTGAGTCCTGCTTCGTGGGCCTCGTTCCACCTGGGCCCACTGGACGGTTTGTTAATCGTCCTGGGCACGGTGTGCACGCTAATGGCCTTCACCTTCACCGTGCGCAAGCAGCGGGGTTTGGCCGGTGTGTGGGCACGAATCGTCGGATTAATGACAAAAATTGGACGAATGTTCTTGATTTTCGCTTTCGGCGTCGCCTTCGCCGGGGCATTGACAGCCTCCCTCTCGGTTTTCATTGGCCGTATGCAATACCTTATTGACACCCTTGTTGAAGTATACTTCCGCGTGTTAGGCGGTTAGCGAGAGACACAACGATGGTAACAGAGCAACACATTGGCTCGATTCTATTGGCCGATTGCGGCACGGTGATGACCAAGGCCGTGTTGCTCGATCAGGCGGCCGGACAATACCGCTTCGTAGCACAGGGTGAGGCTCCCAGCACAGTGGAGTATCCCTGGTCCGACGTGGCGGCCGGCATCCGTCATGCCGTCGAGCAGATTTCCGAAGTCACGGGCCGGCGTTTCTTCGACGCCAGCGGCGATCTGATCTCCCCCGAGTTGGACCGCCAAGGTGTGGACGTGTTCGCCGCAACCATCAGCGCCAGCCAGCCGCTACAAGTCGTGCTGGGCGGCTTGGTGCGTGATCTGAGCGTCGCCAGCGCCGAGCGGGCAACGGCCGGCACCTACTCGCTGGTCAAGGCAGTCCTGGCTGGCGATGGTCGAGGTGAAGGTTTGAGCGACGAGCAGCGCGTGCGCACAATCCGCGACGCCGCGCCCGACGTGATCTGCATCGCCGGGGGCATAGAGGGTGGCGCGGTAACCCCCGTGCTCGAACTGGTGGAGGCGGCGGCCCTGGCCTGCTCGCTTATGGAACCAGAACTGCGCCCCCGTCTGCTGTACGCGGGCAACTCCCGGCTGCGCCGGCAAGTGGTGGACATCGTGGGTGAGCGGGCCGAATTGCACGTCGCTGACAACGTGCGTCCTACACTGACGGAGGAAAACCTGCTCAGCGCCCAGACAGAACTGGACGCGCTTTACACGCAGGACAAGATGGGGCAACTGCCCGGCATTGACACCGTGAGCGGATGGAGCCCGGTGCCACTCGCGCCCACCGCCCGTGCTTTTGGCCGGCTGGTGCAGTACCTCTGGCACCTGGGCGACCCATCGAAGGGCGTGCTGGGCGTGGACGTGGGTGCCGCCAACACAACGGTGGCCGCCGCCTTTGATGGACGACTTTCCCTGACAGTGCGCGGCGATCTGGGCATCGCTTTCGGTGGGGAACAACTGCTGCAAAAGCAAGGTGCCGACACCATTACCCGCTGGCTGCCTGAACCGATGAGTGGTGACGAAGTGCGTGGATTGCTCATCAACAAGGAGATGCACCCGGTCAGCATCCCGCAGGAGTCACGCGAGTTGTGGCTGGAACAGGCACTGGCACGCGAGGCAATCTGCAGGACGCTGCAAGTGGCTCGTCCAGGCTGGAATCCTGGTGCTGCACAGTCCTATTCCCACCTCCTGCCGCTGTGCGACACAATCGTCATCAGCGGTGGGGTGCTGGCACATACTCCGCGCCCCGGTCAGGCGGCCTTGATCGTGCTGGACGGATTGGAGCCCATCGGAGTCAGCACGCTGGTATTGGATGCGCACGGATTGGCACCGGCATTGGGGAACGTAGCGGCGGTCAAGCCACTGGCTGCAGTGGAGGCACTGGATAGCGGGTGCTTCGTCAACCTGGCGACGGTGGTCGCGCCAGTCGGACACGCGCGTCATGGCGATACAATTCTTAAGGTGCAGGTGGCTTACGACGACGGCAGCAAGTTCAGCGTCGAGGTGCGCTACGGTGACCTGGAGATACTGCCTCTTATGCCGGGGCAGCAAGCCGTGTTGGAATTGCGGCCACTGCGCCACTTCGACGTGGGTCTCGGCGGGCCAGGGAAAGGCGGCAAACGGCGCGTGAGCGGTGGGCTAGCCGGGCTGATAATTGATGCCCGCGGGCGTCCACTGCGCCTCCCGAGTGATCCGAAGCAGCGTCAGGCACGGATGCGACAATGGCTGTGGGATGCGGGAGGATAAACGAATAACGAATTGTTAATTTGTTCATTGCTCATTGATCATTGGTCATTCAAATGTACTATCCCTTTGATACTCAAGTCACTCCTTTAACCAACATACGCCGCGAGCGGGTATTGCCCGTGCCGGGCGAGGTGCTGGTCCGTGCTGGCGAGCGAGTCGAGCCAACGCAGGTCGTAGCGTGCGCCAACCTGCCCAGTGATTTCCGTATTCTGCCGGTGGCGCGTTTGCTAGGCATCTCCGCCCCTCAGGTTAAACGTTACATGCGCATCAATCTGGGTGATGAGGTGCAGCAAGGTCAGGTAATAGCCGCACGGCGAGGCCTGCTCGGTCGCTCCGTCAAATCGCCCATCACCGGCGTGCTGACAGCCAGCGGTGGAGGGCGCATACTGATCGAGGCGCAGCCCGACCTGTTCGAACTGCGTGCCTACATCTACGGCACGGTGAGCAACGTGCTAGGGCACTACGGCGTGGTCGTCGAGACGGTAGGCGCTGTAGTCCAGGGAGTGTGGGGAACAGGCGGTGAAAGTTTGGGCGTGCTTAAGTGTGTGGTAAAAAGCCCCGATAAGCCGCTACGAGCCAAAGCCATTGACCCCTCCTGCCACGGGACGATCCTCATCGGCGGTGCGAGTCTGGATGAGACTGCAATCGAGCGGGCTCAGGAACTTCAGGTGCGAGGGATCGTGACCGGCGGGTTGCCACCAGAGTTGTTCCCGCTGGTAGAGGAACTGCCTTTCCCGATCGTCGTCACCGAGGGTATAGGCACAGCACCGATGTCAACACCGATCTTCCAATTGCTCGCGACCAATGACGGCCGGGAGGCCGCGATCAGTGGACGGGTTCAGACGCGCTGGGGCGTAGTACGCCCTGAAATCGTCATCCCCCTGCCAGCCGAGACACTGCCACCGGCCAAGATACAGCCTGGCACGCCGCTGACAGTAGGGACGCAGGTGCGGGTGGTACGAGCGCCCTATATGGGCGCAGTGGGCACGGTGAGAGCACTCCCTGCCCGCGCCCGCCGTATAGAGACAGGGGCGCGGGTGCGCGGTGCAGAAGTAGACCTGGGTCAGGGGACATCAACCTTCGTCCCCCTGGCGAACTTGGAGATTCTACGCTAGAAAATTGGGGCAGACTTTCAGTCTGCCACCCTGACAGGCCAGAAAGCCTGTCCCACTACGTTGGCCAGCCCGGCACAGCGGGCGTGAGCCTGGACAAGGGGCGGACTCGAGGAGGCAGAAATGGAAGAAAACGAATTCATCGCAGAAGAGTTCCTCGCGGAAGAAGAGGAGAGGCCAAACCGCACCTTCATCATTCTCGTAGCGGCACTGGGTGGCATACTCGCGCTGGGTATCTGTGCCTTCGTCGTCTGGGCTTTGATCGGCAATCGCTGGGTGCAAGACCGCATCCAGACACAGAACCAGACCATCCAGACCACCAACACAGCGGTAGCGGTAGCGGTGGCCGAGACGGCGACGGCGAATGCCCAGCCTACGGCCACACTTACCCTGGCCCCGACCGATATTCCCACCCCGACTCCCACGCGTACCCCAACGCCGGTGCCGCCGCCTGCCACGTCCTCCCCTACGCCAGCGACAGCCGAACCAACGGCCACTCGCCGTCCGACGGCCACGTTGACGACAGGCAGCGCAAGCCCCCCTGAAACAGGCATCGGTGCTCTGGGGGCTAGTGTCCTGGCCGTGGGACTGTTGTTCCTGTTGGTCGTGGTGCGTCGTTTGCGTCGCACGGCGTAGCGACGCCAGTCCTGCTTCCCGATCCCATAACAATAGGTGCCAATGGTCGGGCTCGCGCCCACCATTGACACCTGCTTTACCTACAATTTCCCACTATCACTCTGCCTTCAACTTGATGCAGGTGATGGTATAAAAATAGGCCAGCGAGGCAGACATGCCGTGGGCAATGCGGCGGTTAACCTGGCCG
>JAUWOI010000270.1 GCA_030612185.1 Anaerolineae bacterium | reverse complement strand
GAGCCGGCTGCCCGGAATGTTGCCCATGGTCTCAAGGTGGAGTCGCTCCGGACTTCGTTCTTTGAACGGCAGGGCGCCGGCGAGGATTCCGGCGCGGTCATCCGCTATCTTCCCGATGAACTCCGGTACAGCGGAGCTCTGGGAGGCGGATTCGATGACGGTGATTCGGAGAAGATCCCCCGGCGGGAGTTTACCACCACCGAGCTGGAGAGACTGGTCAGCTGCCCGTACGCGTTCTCTCTGGAGAGGATTTTGAAGTTCCGTGAAGTTGAGACCAATGAGTTGGAACCGAGCGCCCGGGCCCGCGGCGCCTGCCGCCCGGCGGGCGCCCCGGGCGGAGGGAGGGAGCCTCGAAGCCTCCAGAGCGGCGGCATCGGTGGAGCCGGTGGTTGTTGAGGACCGGTGGAGAGACGCTCGTGAGGCGATGGAGCGAGGCGAGGTGCTTGAGTTGCCGGTAGTAGGATGCAACCGCGGGGGAGTGCTGGTTGGTTTGAATGGTCTGCGCGGTTTCGTCCCTGCTTCTCACCTGTTGAGCCTCTCGCCCTCTGCAGACGGGGGTGATCGTCACAGTGAGTTGCGGCGTCTCGTAGGGACTCGGTTGTGCCTCAAGATCATCGAACTGGATCGGGAACAATGTCGTTTTGTCCTTTCGGAGCGGGTTGTCCGTCATGATGAGGGGCGCCGCCAGGAGTTATTGAGTGAACTCTCTCCCGGTGATGTACGTCAGGGCCGCGTGACCAACCTCTGTTCCTTTGGCGCCTTCGTGGACCTGGGTGGAGTGGAGGGGTTGGTGCACGTCTCGGAACTTTCATGGGGACGGGTAGATTACCCCAGCGACGTCCTTGAGCCGGGCCAATCCGTGGAGGTGTACGTCCTCAACGTGGACCGTGAGCGTGAGCGTGTGGGTCTGAGTGTCAAGCGTTTGCAACCCGACCCGTGGCAGTTTGCAGAGGAGCGCTACCACGTTGGCCAGATTGTAGAGAGCGTCGTCACCCACGTGGTTGATTTCGGGGCCTTTGCGCGGGTGGAAGATGGATTGGAGGGGTTGATCCATGTTTCGGAATTGGCAGAGGGGAATTTCCTCCACCCCCGCAACGTGGTACGAGAAGGCGACGTCGTGCCTGCTCGGATCCTCAGTGTTGACAGTGAGAGGCGGCGGATGGGCTTGAGTCTGCGGCAGGTGGGTGAGGGAAATGACTAGAAGAAGCAACAAGAGGTCAGCGCCACGTGTCAATCGGCGGGCGATCCTGACCAGCCCACTGTTGCAGCAGATTCTGGCCTTGCTAATCATAACGCTGGGCGTGATCACTCTGCTGGCGGTGTTCCGCGTGACGACGGGGCGCTGGGCCGATGCATGGATCGGCCTGTTGCGATACTGGTTGGGCTGGGGGGTCTACCCGGTTGCTGTGGCTATCCTTCTGGCCGGACTGCTGTGGCTTCAGCATCACCTGGACCGTCCGGTGAAGTGGCGGTGGCGGCCATTCGTCGGCGCAGAAATGGTCTTTTTCAGTCTGTTGGCGCTGACGCATACCATCGCCGGCCAGGCTGATCCGTGGGCATTGGTGGAGGACGGTTGGGGTGGGGGGCTCGTCGGTTGGGCTGTTTCCATTCTGTTTTCGATGTACCTGGGCTGGCCTGCGACCGCTCTGATCATGCTGGTCTTGCTGGTGTTTGGCCTGGGCTTAACCTTTGACTTGACCTCTGCCGACGTCAAGCGGGTCGCGGGCGGCGCGATGCGCTCGCGACGAAGCCCGGCCAAGTCTGCCACGCGGCGTGAGCGACCGCGCCCGGCGCGGCCTGCGCGTGCCGAACCTGCCCCGCAGGAGGAGGCTGCCCCGCTGCCTCAGACACGCTCGGCCAAGTCCGAGCCACATCGTGTGCCTCTTGCCGTCCCTCCTCGTCGGCGCCGGCGTGCACTCACCTTGCCCCCGCTCGATCTGCTGAACGATGCCGAAGGGCCAGCGTTGACCGACAACGAGATCCGCGAGAAGTCGCGCATTATTGAGGAGACGCTGTCTCAGTTTGGCCTGCCGGTGGAGGTTGCTGAGGTGCGCGTAGGTCCCACCGTCACCCAGTTTGGTATCAAGCCGGGCTTTGTGGAACGTTCCGGGGCCGGCGGCCAGCGTCGTCGCCACAAGGTGCGGGTGGGCCAGATCAGCACACTGGCGAACGACCTGGCGCTGGCGCTGGCGGCTTCCCGTTTGCGCGTCGAGGCCCCTGTGCCTGGCCGTCCCATCGTCGGCATTGAGGTGCCCAACAGCGAGGTTCAACTGGTGGGTGTCCGCGAGGTGATGGAGTCGAAGGAGTTTCGCAAACTCAATTCGCCGCTGGCTTTCGCCCTGGGTCGCGACGTGGCCGGCGAGCCAGTCGTGGCCGACCTGGCTACGATGCCGCACCTGCTCATCGCTGGTACCACTGGATCGGGGAAGTCGGTCTGTATGAAGGCCATCACCGCCTGCTTGATCTACAACAACAAGCCCGATGAACTGCGACTGGTCATGATTGACCCCAAGATGGTGGAACTGGTGCGTTTTAACGGTCTACCTCATCTTTACGGTCGGGCGGAGGTGGAACTGGAGCGGGTGGTCAAGGTATTGCGCTGGGTGGCGTGGGAGATGGACGCTCGTTACAAACGGTTCGCCACTGTCACCGCGCGCAATCTCGACGACTATAACCGTATGATGAAGCAGCAGGGGGAGCCGCTGCTCCCGCGCATCGTCGTATTGGTGGACGAATTGGCCGACTTGATGATGCTGGCTCCTGACGAGGTCGAGCGCACCATCTGCCGCATCGCTCAGATGGCCCGTGCCACCGGCATCCACCTGGTCGTGGCGACGCAGCGACCGAGCGTAGACGTGGTGACGGGACTGATCAAGGCCAACTTCCCGGCCCGCATCTCCTTCGCCACTGTGAGCCAGACTGATTCGCGGGTGATTCTGGATACGCCGGGCGCAGAGACGCTTTTGGGCAAGGGCGACATGCTCTATCTGGCGGCTGACGCGGGCTATTCGGTGCGTGTGCAGGGTTGCCTGGTCTCCGAAGAGGAACTGGAGCGCGTGGTGGGGTTCTGGCGCGAGCAGGTCGGGCCGGTCGAGGAGGAGGCTCCCTGGGAGCGGATGATGCGACCAGGGGAGCGCAGCCAGATTGAGGCCGATGTGGATGACGAACTGTTGCAAGAGGCAATTGCGCTGGTGAGAAGGAGTGGCAGTGCTTCGGCCTCGCTTTTGCAGCGGCGACTGAACGTTGGCCACCCGCGCGCGGCGCGGCTGATGCAGACGATGGAGGAGATGGGCATCATCGGCCCGCCCGAGGCGGCTGGCCGCACGCGCCGCGTGATTATTGGGGGTGAGGGGCAGGGTGCTTGAGACCGCCTGAAACCGGGTTTTTTCTTGAAAACCCGGTTTCTGCCTGGTTTCTGAAGAGGGACAATGGCAGACTAACATCGCAACACGTGGTTAGCAGCCTGGCGCCAGGCCACACTGGATCATCTGCCGCGCAACCGTGGAACAGGGGGCGAGCCTGTTATGGAGTGGCAGACCTCGGAGGTTTACACGATGTCTTGCTTGACCAGATACATCGGTTGGAGCGGTTTTTGAGTCTGAGAATGGTCTTGCGGAAACCTCCGAGGTCTTGATTGGGGATGCAACTATGCCACGACGCGAAGTCCAATTGTGTACAGGCGAATACTACCATTTCTACAACCGAGGCAACAACCGGGAGCGCATCTTCTACGAACGTGAGAACTATCTGTTCTTCTTACGACAGGTGCGGAGGTATCTTGTTCCTGTCTTGGAGATTATCGCCTATTGTCTGATGCCCACCCACTACCACCTGCTTGTTCTGGTCAAGACCTCCGAGGTTTCAGAAAACCTCGGAGGTCTGGGGGCCTCAAAGGCGATGATGAAATTTGCTGTTTCTTACACCAAAGCCATGAACAAACGATACAACCGCGTCGGGGTCTTGTTTCAGGGGCCGTTTCAGGCCAGGCATGTGGACAGGGACTCCTATCTAGTGCATCTATCTCGCTATCTCCACCTGAATCCCGTGATGGCTGGCCTGGTGGAGCGGCCGGAGGACCGGGAATTTTCCAGCTACCGGGAGTATATAGGCTTGCGGGATGGGACGTTGCCCAAGTCTGAGATTGTGTTGTCTCAGTTTCCGTTGCCAGAGGCATACCGGGAGTTTGTGGAATCCTACACCCCACGCGAGCGGGAGATAATCGCGGATTTGTTGTTTGATTGACATAACTCAGACCTCCGAGGTTCCAGAAAACCTCGGAGGTCTTGGGATGTCTTGGGAGGTCTTGGGGGGGGAGGGGAAGACATGACCGTCTTGATCGGCACCAGCGGCTTCAGTTATAAAGATTGGGTTGGGCCGGTCTACCCCAAGGGGTTGCCCAAGCAGGAGTGGCTCGCCTTCTACGGTGGCGAGTTCCCCACCTGCGAACTGAACTTTAGTTACTATCGCATCCCCGACGCTCGCACGTTGGACCGAATGGCGGCCAAGGTTCCCGAGGGCTTTCTCTTCACAGTCAAGGCCTACAAAGGTATTACCCACGAGCGGGAGGAGCCGGAGCCTCAGATGGCGCAGTTCACGGCAGCGCTGGCACCGCTGATGGAGGCCGAGAAGTTTGCCTGTGTGTTGATCCAGTTCCCCTACTCCTTCCACGCTAACCAGACGAACCGGGATTACCTCAAGCGTGTGCGCGAGGGGTTCGGTGACTTGCCGGCCGTGGTTGAGTTTCGCTCCCGCGAATGGATCAGCGAGCGCACCTTCGACGAGTTGCGCGCGCTGAACTTCGGCTTCTGCTGCGTAGACCAGCCCCGCTTCAAGAGCCTGGTACCGCCAGTGGCAGTCGCGACCGGTCCCGTGGTTTACGTGCGCTTCCACGGCCGTAACTACGACAAGTGGTGGAAGCACGACGAGGCCTGGGAGCGGTACGACTATACCTACAGCGACGACGAACTGGTGGAGTGGGTGCCCAAGATCAGCCAGTTGGATGAGGAAGCGCCGCTGACGCTGGTCTATATGAACAACCACTGGCAGGGGCAAGCGGTTGGCACGGCGCGACAGTTGAATATGTTGATGGAGGAGGCGATCTGATGGCCAAGACGGTGCGCGTCAAATCTGAAATTAAAGGATCAGCATCGCATCCCCGAAACTGTAGAAGCGGTAGCGCAGCCGGATCGCTTCGGCGTAGGCGCGGTCCAGCAGTTCCTTGCCAGTTAAGGCCGCCACCAGCATCAGGAGCGTCGAGTGGGGCAGGTGGAAGTTCGTGATCAGCGCGTCCACGAGACGGAACTCGTAGCCGGGGTAGATGAAGAGGTCGGTGGCCCCCTCAAACGGCTGCACGGTATGAGATGGGTAAACCCTTGGGGTTTTCCTAAACCCCAAGGGTTTCTGAGATTTGTTTGCCGCTGTCTCCAGCACGCGCACGCTCGTTGTCCCCACAGGTATCACGCGGCGTCCCTCTAGTTTGGCCTGGTTAACCTGTGCGGCCACCTCCGGCGTCAGTGAACAGTACTCGGTGTGCATGTGGTGGTCTTCGACGCGCTGCTCGCTCACCGGGCGGAAGGTATCCAGGCCGATGTGCAGGGTGACGAAGGCGGACTGAACCTCCATCTCCTGCAGCCGGTGCAGCAGTTCGGGCGTGAAGTGGAGGCCGGCGGTGGGTGCTGCCGCCGAACCGGGTGTGTGTGCGTAGATCGTCTGGTAGCGCTCGGCATCTTCCAGCGCGGTATGGATGTAAGGTGGCAACGGCGTGATGCCCACTTGTTCTGCCAGCGGCAGCACCGGCCGGTCGAAGGTGAGTAAGCGTCTTCCGCGTTCTCCTTCCTCGACGACTTCGGCCTCCGCGCCGGTGGGTTGACCGTTGGGGCCATCGAGCAATGTCAGGCGCGCGCCCATCCGGATGCGTTTGCCTCTGACCAACGTCTCCCACGTATTGGCGATACGCTGCCGCAGCAGCAAAATCTCCGCACTCCCGCCGGTGGACTTGCGGGCAAAAAGCCGGGCTGGAATGACCCGGCTCTCGTTGTGCACCAGCAGGTCACCCGGGCACAGAAATTCCGGCAGGTCGTGGAAGTGGTGATGGGCGACGTCACCTGCGCGCCGGTCCACCACCATCAGGCGGGAGGCGTCCCTGGGCTCGACGGGGGTCTGGGCGATCAGTTCGGGCGGGAGTGTGTAGTCAAAGTCGGCTGTCTTCACACGTTTTCTTCTACCACTGGCTCCTATTCATTCAGGTGTGGCCAAAAACCGTGGTAGTGACGACCTTAGTCGTTTCCGGCGACTGAAG
>JAUWOI010000395.1 GCA_030612185.1 Anaerolineae bacterium | reverse complement strand
CCGCCCCGCCCCCGGGGGGCTGGGGCCGTGCCCCTGGGCGCTGGGCCCGGGGGCCGGGGCCCGACCCAGGGGGGGCGCCCCCGGGCGGGGGGGGGGAGGGGGGGGGGCGGGCTGCTTGCCCTGAGTCTGCCGAAGGGGCGTTCGTTTGTGCAAGAGCCGTTGTTGGGTATAATAGAGGCGCCCCCCCATGGCAACACCGACGCGATGCGCGTCAACGCACCGGGAAGTTGTGCTGAACGGGCGGTGCTCGCCGTGGAGTACACCTTTCCAAAAGCAGGTACGTACGCTGTCGCTTGCTCCGTGCAAGACGACCAGGGCGGCGAGTGGACGATGGTACAGGTTATTGAGGTCAGGTAGGGGGATTCGTAGCAGAACGAAACCCAAAAGCGTTTGGAAGGCCACAGAGTGCGTCTAGTGGCATGCTGACCGTTGAGGGTGGGGTTGATGAATTTGCCAAACGCCGCAGAAGGGCTCTGAAGGGCCTTAGAGGGCCTCAGAACTGCTACGATTCCCCGGTAGATGAAATTGTTGACAATCTGCGTTTTGTCGAGTACAATAGGAGCATGTCCCCCTGAGTAGCTTCGGCGAAAGGGTACGAAGCCGCCTTTCGGCGGCTTCCGTGTTAGTGGGAAGGGGAAACAAAGTCTTGATGCAAAGAAGGAAACTGCTCCAGAAAGCTCTATCAAGCCCCAAGAATGTTCGATTCAGTGAAATGGTCACACTTGTGGAGGCTTTTGGCTTTCGCCTGTCGAGAATCAAAGGCAGCCACCATATCTTTGTCCATCCACAAGTGCGGGAATTGGTCAACCTCCAGAATGCAGGTGGAAAGGCCAAGCCGTACCAGATTCGTCAGTTCCTGCGCCTGGTGGAGCGGTACAATCTCACATTGAGAGACGAGGAAAATGAATCATGAGAGACTATCACATCAATATCTTTTACAGTGAAGAGGATGGTGGGTACATCGCGGACATTCCCGACCTGGAAGCCTGCTCTGCGTTCGGCGACACACCCGAGGAGGCGCTCAGGCAAGTTGAGATTGCCAAAGAAGCCTGGCTTGAGGCAGCCGGCGCCGAGGGCAAGCCAATTCCGGAACCTATCTACCGGCCGGTGATATATCAGACGATACCATCTTACGCCATTGTCTGATTTCGCAACCCAGTGGGAGTACACCTTTCCCAAAGCAGGTACGTACACTGTTGCTTGCTCCGTGCAAGACGACCACCCCCGACCGCGCCGACGGCAAAGCCCCGGATACCAGGATGATTTTCGAGTACAGCATCACCGATGCGCAAGCCGAGGTTCCCCCAATCATCAGGAGCGTCGTCGTCTACCAGCCCAGACTCGCTTCGGTTGAACTGACCTACACCAACCCTGAAACGGGCGAGAGGCGCACCGTTGACGAAATGGACGAAGAGTTCGAGCGCATCGAGAAGGGGTTGAGTTCCACCCAATGGGTGACCGACCCCGAGCGGGCAACGTGCGCGGCTACCAGCCCGACTTTCTCATCGAACGCATTGACGGAGCGAAGGAACTGCGCGAAGTCAAAGGCGGACAATTCATCAAGAATCCGAACACTATCCGCAAGCACGAAGCCGCAAAGAACTGGTGCAGGAAGCGGGGAATGCGTTTTGTCGTGATATCGAAGTAAACGGCGGAAGAGATCTGCCCAATGTTGATGAGCGCGATGCCTATCCCCGGCACTACGGGCGTGGCCGCGCGCAGCCCCCGGCCCAGCAATTCGTCCTCAATCTCAGAGTGGAGATTGTTCGTCAAGTCGCCCAACGTTGCCACCAGCCGTCGTCCTCAACCAGCGCGCCACGTCGGAGGAGAGCGGCCCCAATCCGCGCCACGAATCAAACGTGCCAGGCATCGCTTAGGTGCCTGGCACGGTATCTTTTCAACAAACTGGGGTTTGACAGATGAGAAACCGGGTTTTCCAGAAAAAACCCGGTTTCTTTCCCCGAACTTTTGAGAAGATACCTGGCACGTGTGATTGCACTCGCTGTGCGTCGAACAATCGTCGGATATTCGCCTGGCAGTCGGAGTTGAGCCTGATAGGGGATGTGCTATAATAGTCACAATATGAAACGTATAATCTGGAGCCTCCTGGCGGCCATGGTTCTTTTGGCCTGGACGCGCGGTCCGGTGGTCGGTCAGGAGGCCGGTCCGACGATGAAGGTCACGGCTGGCTTCGACGGCTACTGCCGCCGGGATGGCTGGTGCCCGGTATACATCCTGCTCTCGAACGAGGGCGCAGATATCGAGGGGGAGTTGTACGTCGCTGTGCGCGGTGCGAGCAGTACTGCTGAGCGGGACGTGTATGCCAGGCCGGTTCTGCTGCCCGCTCACTCGCGCAAGGCTTTTTTCCTGCATCTGCCGTCGGTTGGTTGGACCACTCAACTGATAGTGCGGCTGGACTCTGGTGGGGAGACACTTGTTTCGCAGCCAGCCAATGTGAGGCGGTTAGGCGAGGAGGACCGGCTCTACGGCGTGATCAGCAGCAGCCCCTCGGCACTGAATTTTCTGAGCGACGTCGCGCCGGCCGGTGGGCAGGCGGCGGTGGCGCACCTGAGCCTGGAAACACTGCCGCCCACTCCGCTGGGCTGGGAACCGCTCGACGTATTGATCCTGAACGACGTGGACACTGCCGCACTCGGCGCTGAGCAGCGGCAGGCGCTGGAGACGTGGGTGGCGCATGGGGGGCATCTGATCGTGGGTGGCGGCGCGGGGGCGGCCCGCACGGCCGCCGGCGTGGCCAGCGTGCTGCCGGTCACGGTAGGTGGTGGCACGCGGCCGGTGGAGAATCTGTGGGCGCTGGGTGAAGGCGTCGCCCCGGGCCCCTACGCCGTGGCCGAGGTAACGTTGCGTGATGGGGAAGCACTCATCGAACAGAGAGATGACCAGGGGGACCTCATCTTACTGGCCCGCCGTACCTACGGGGCGGGCAAGGTGGACTTCCTGGCCTTCGACGCCGGGCTGAACCCTTTCGTCCGTTGGGACGACAATACCCAGATGTGGGAGTTCATCGTCGGGGCGGAGGGGGCGGATACACAATGGCTTACTGTGCGCAATGGGTACAGTGCCCGCGATGCGATCAACGCTATCCCCGGGCTGGAACTTCCATCTACACTGCAGATACTGGCCTTCATGATCGTCTACACGTTGCTCATTGGCCCGGTCAATTACCTCGTCCTGCGCAAGTTTGATAGGCGCGAACTGGCCTGGTTGACCATCCCGGCCCTGGTCGTGGGATTTACGGTAATCGCCTACGTGACCGGTTTCCAGATTCGGGGTGGCGTGGCCATCGTACATAATCTGGCGGTAGTACACGTGCCACAGGGACTGCCCTCCGCTTCGGGGGGGGTGGGGGGGGTGACGGGGCGCGTGACCCAGTTGGTGGGGCTATTCTCGCCCCGGCGCACAACTTACGACGTGCACGTGCAAGACGCACAGGTGCACCGGATGCCCGACGATTCGTACTACGGCGGGCCGGCCGCACAGCGGTTGCACGTCGCTGAGGAGGCGGGGGGCTCGACCATAACCGGCCTGCGCGTGGACGTGGGAGGCATCCGGCCCTTTATCGCCGAGGGATACGCCGTTGTGTCGCCTGTGGAATCCGATCTGCGGCTGGCTGCCAACGCGACGGGAGACCTGCGGGTGGAGGGGACGTTGACAATGAGGGAAGGGTCGCTGGAGGGGGCTGTGTTGATTGCAGGCTGGCGGCAACAACGACTGGGCGATCTGGAACCGGGGCAAGCGGTCACGGTCAGCGTCGAAGTCGCGAGTGGTGTGGCTCCACCGGCGCATCAATACGCGTCCCAGTTGCCGGAGCAGATCCTGGGACCGGGGAATTACTGGGATGACCGTAACATATATCGGCGCTACCAGTTCGTGCAGGCGATTTTCGCCCCTGAGGGGCTGGGGCTCGGTAGAACCCCTGGTGGAACGGGCCTGGCGCCAGGGCTGTACCTGATAGGCTGGGCCGAGGAAGAGGTCCCACTGCCGGTTGAGGTAGTGGACCGGCCTTTTTCGAGCGTCGGAACCACTCTCTACGTCTACGACTTGCCGGTGGCAGGGTTGGAAACCGGCACGAGGATCACCATCCCGCCGGGCCTGATCGAGCGCCAGGTGGAAGAGACCACAGGCAGCGTGGAAGTATGGCCCGAGGGCATGCACATGGAGCCAGAAGCGGAAGTGGTGTTCCGCTTCACCGTATGGCCGGGGGTGGCGGTGCGGCAGGTGGACGAACTGGTACTGGATATGCAGGGCAGCAGTTACGGGAGCACGTCTCACCCGCCAATGGTCTCGCTGTGGAACCAGGAGAGCGACAGGTGGGACGTGTTGGACGTTGGCTGGAGGTCACACTCGATCTCGAACGCTGGGGCCTACGTCCTCCCGTCAGGCTCGGTGCTTCTGCGGCTGGAGACGGATGCCGAATGGCCGGCCGACATGGAGAGCCTGACGATCACGATCAAAGGACAGCGGTGAGGGACCCCTCTCCGCTTTAAGGGGAGATCTCTCGGAAAGTCGCGCAGGAGCTCTTCCAATAATGGGTAGCAGGCCAATCGTATTGGCCGTCTTGGGCTAACAACGCCCAACACGGTTGGGCTACTACCCTTTTCCGAGAGAT
>JAUWOI010000349.1 GCA_030612185.1 Anaerolineae bacterium | reverse complement strand
ACGAGCACACCGTCGCCCTCGACGCCTGGTACCCCCTGCGCGAGGAGTACAAGTAGCGGCGTGCGGCCGATAGCCGATAGCAGTTAGTGGCTGTTGGCTAACGGCTAATAGGAATCGCACCTGTCGTGAGAGAAGCAAGGCGATATGAAGCGAGCCTCGCTCACCCCCGAGCGAGGCCCGCTCCGCTGACTGCCAACCGCTGACTGCTAATTGCTAACTGCTTGTGTCTTCGCCTCCCCCTTCGTCACCCTCAGCATACACAGGATCGCCAGGGCAAAGAAGGCTGGTGTCACGACGAAGATCAGGTTGTAGTCGCCGCCGCCCCACTCCACGATGTAGCCGTTGATCATCGGCCCCGCCACGGCGGCCAACTGCGCGGCGATGTAGTACAGCCCCGTGTAGGTCCCCAGGTCGGCGTCGGAGGCCGAGATGTCCACCACCATGGGCAGCGAGTTGATGTTGACCAGCGCCCAGCCTATCCCCCCCACCGCCATGACGGCCCAGATCAACGTCGCGTTGCGCAGGAAGAAGTTCGCCACCAGCAACAGACCAAAGATTGCCAGGCCGGAAATGATAGTCCGTCGCCGCCCGAAGCGGGCCGCGATGTAGCCGGAGGGTATCGCGCAAGCCAGGAAAGCCAGCGACGCCACCCCCAGCAGCAGCGGCGCTGTGCCGGTGGACATCCCCAGTTCGCTCACCCCGTAGGATGAGAGGAAGGTCTCGACGGCGTTGTAGCCGACGAACCAGCAGAAGATGGCGGCCATCAGGAACGCCAGACTGCGGCGGGCCTCCGGCGAGATGCGCTTGATGCCGCGCAGCGCGCCCAACCCCTCGTCCTCGTGGACGGCAGCCTTAAACTCACGTGGCTCCCTGACGAAGAACAGCAGCATCAGTACCGCCGCGCCCATCAGCACGCCGCCGAAGGCGAAGGGTACCAAACGTCCCATCCCGTACAGGAAACTACTGCCCAATGTGGCGATCAATGTCCCCACGCCCCCCATCAGGTTGATGACTCCGTTGGCCTGGGAGCGCAGCGGGCTGGGTGTCAGGTCGGGCATGAGCGCGACCACCGGCGTGCGGAAACAGGCCATCGCCGTCAGAAAGATGCCGATGGCAATCATAAAGAGCGCCAGCGGTGTCCCCAACTGGTCAACCTGTCCGCTGAGTTCGGGCGGGATCATCTGAACTGTCACGGGGATCAGGATGAACGCCACAATCGCGATGGGGGCGAGCACGAGAATGAACGGCAAACGGCGACCGAAGCGGGTCCAGATCCGGTCGGACCAGAGACCGATCAGCGGCAAGAGGAAGAAGGCGGCGATGTTGTCCAACGTCATAATCACGCCGGTCAGGCCGGCGCCAAGGCCGAAGCCCACCTCCCCGGGTGCATTAAACGTTGGACTGCCTGCCTGCAGGTAGATCGGCACGTAAGCGTTGTAAAGCGTCCACATCACACTGATGCCGAAGAAACCGAAGCCGATCAGGAATGTCTTCTTGTAGTCCAGTTTCGAGTTCATTGTGTGCCTCCTCATAATTGTGTGCCTCCTCATAGAAGAAATGTGGGGCGAGTATAGCACAGCATCCTGAATAGGACAAACCAATACTTGCGGAGAAGGGCAATGCATGGTAGAATTTTGTCGGCAGATCGTGGCGACGTAGCCAAGTGGTAAGGCAGGGGTCTGCAAAACCCTTATTCGCCGGTTCAAGTCCGGCCGTCGCCTCCTGCACACGGCACCTGAAACGACGGGCAGTGTGCGTGGCTGCCCGTAGCGTATGCGGGGCGGTGGCGAAACGGTAGACGCGGTGGACTTAAAATCCTCTGTCCGCAAGGACGTGTGGGTTCGAATCCCTCCCGCCCTATTGTGCCGGGCGCATTTGAGGTCTGCGAATTGGAGGCAAATAAACGTGAAGATCATTCTGACCCGTGACGTGCCCAACCTGGGGCAGGCTGGTGATGTTAAGGACGTTGCAACCGGTTACGCCCGCAACTATCTGATCCCCAAGGGGTTAGCGGCGAAAGCCACCACTGGTGCTTTGAAAGAATTCAAGCGCCAGCGAGTCTCAGTTGCGCACCGGGAGGATCGACTGGCGGCTCGTGCTGAGGTGCTTGCTCAGCGCCTGAGCGGCCTCACTCTTACCTTTGAGGCCAAGGCTGGCGAGAAGGGCCGTCTCTATGGTTCCATCACCTCTGCTGGCATCGCCGAGGCGCTCGAACGCGAGGTCGGGGAGAAATTCGACCGGCGCAAGCACATCCTCTGCGAACCGATCCGGCATGTCGGCCAACACGTTATCCCCATACGTCTGGCGGCGGACGTGGTGGCCGAGATCAAGGTCGTGGTGAAGCCAGAGGGAGGTGAACTGCCCGAGGTAACCCCAGCCGAGACCGTGGAGGAGCCAGCGCCGGAGGATGACCAGGTAGAGGGGCAGTAGACGCCCATCTTCCAGGGGATCAGCGATGGAAACGCTCGGGGTATGGCTACGTCAGACTCGTGAGGCCAGGGGAGACACGCTACAGGATACCGAGGCTGCCACCCATATCCGGGTTCGCTTTCTGGAGATGTTGGAGGCTGGTGATTTCGCCGCCCTCCCCGGCGGCGAGGTGCAGGTGCGCGGTTTCCTGCTCATCTATGCCCGTTACCTCGGCCTCTCCCCCGACGAGGTTCTGGCCCGCTGCGACGCCGAGGCGCGCGGCGTCGAGGCCATAGTCCCGGCAACCGTGCCTGCGGAGACGCAGACTGCCCCCTCCGCCCGTTTGGCCAGCGGGCCGGTAACGTTCGAACCCCGCGATATTCCCGTCTCCGCTTCCCGGCCACGCTGGATGAGCCTGGGAACGCTGATGGGTGTAGGCGTCGCGCTCATCGTCCTCCTGGCAGTCGTGACGGCGGTGTGGTATTTTGCGGGCCGGGGCGCTGACGAGCGAGCAGCGGCCACCGCCACTGTGACCGCGCCGGCCGAAGCCGTACTCCCGATGCTGGCGGAGACGTCCGTCCTCCCGACTTCCACTCCTGCCTTTGTGGCTGATCCCGAAGATGGCGTGACACTGACGTTGGAGGCCACCGAGCACGTCTGGGTGCGCGTGCTGACCGGCGGTCAGACGGTGTTTGAAGGACTGATGGCCCCGGGACAGGTCGAGAGTTGGTCGGACCAGGAGATGGTCGTCGTGGATACCGGCAATGGGGCCGGGCTGCTGGTGACGGTCAACGGGCAGTCACAAGGGACGATGTGCGGGCGAGGCCAGGTCTGTACCCGTGCCTGGGGGCCGGGCGGTGAGGTCTCTGTGCCGTAACTCTTATTAGCGCGCCTGGGTTCGCTATGCCATTTACGGAATAAGGCACTGGTGTATCTGCTTCGAAAATAGATGTGTGACAAGATGGCATCTTGTCCTACTCTCGGTTCATTTTCGTCCTTGGTGGTGAGCCGAGGCTCATGGCAACTTCTCAAAAATTCGGGGAAAGAAACCGGGTTTTTTCTGGAAAACCCGGTTTCTCATCTGTCAAACCCCAGTTTATTGAGAAGATACGCACTGGTCAAAGTTGAAGGCATTTGTCGTTAGGGGGAAAAAATGATCAAGCGAATGGCTCCTTTTGTCTCTGCGTCCAAATTTGTGCGGTTTGCCTTATGCACGCTGCTTTTGGTTGTGCTGGCTGTGCCTATGGCTTCACGGTATCTGTCAGTGTATGCTGTCGCCTCCTGGCAGATGAAGACTGTGGATAGTGCCGGGACAGTCGGTCTCTATCCCTCACTCGCGCTCGATGCAGACGGAAACCCCCACGTTAGCTACTCCCATGACACACTTGACGATCTCAAATATGCCCGGTGGGATGGCACTCAGTGGCAGATCGAAACGGCCGGGAGCGAAGGCGATGTCGGTTCCTACAGTTCGCTGGCGCTGGATAACGATGGAAATCCACACATCAGTTATCTTTATGAGGCCAGCGGGCAGTATCAACTCAAGTATACCTATTGGGACGGCGACTGGCATCCCGAAGTTGTTGATGGTGTTGGAACACTGGCTGATTCCACTTCTCTGGCGCTTGATACCAGTGGAAATCCGCATATCTGTTATTTCGATTGGACAAATTATGATCTCCAGTACGCTCACTGGGATGGCGTTCAGTGGATCACGGAAACCGTCGATGATGCCAGCACATCAGGAGCGGGGTGCTCTTTGAGTCTGGATAATGATGGCTATCCACATATCAGCTACCATGCGGCCTCGTTGGGTGGACTCAAATACACTCGGTGGGACGGGAGCCAGTGGGTCAAGCAAACTGTAGACGGCGATAGTTTAGCCGAGCGTGGTACATCTCTATCCCTGGATGAAACCGGCAACCCGCACATTAGCTATTATGATGCGTGGGTTTTTGATCTCAAGTACGCTCACTGGGATGGCAGCAAATGGAACCTTCAGACCGTTGACGGCCAAGCCACGGGCACGATTGGGCAGAATTCGTCTTTGGACCTTGATGCTAATGGTTATCCCCATATCAGCTATACCAACAAAACAGACGGCATTGTCAAATATGCGTATTGGGATGGTAGCCAATGGGTTTTGGAAACCGTGGGGAGCGCAGGAAACTTCGGTACTCCACTGGCGCTTGACACTGACGGAAATCCGCATATCGCCTACTGCGGTGGCAGCTACGACCTCATCTACGCAACCAAAGTCACCGAGGAATGGCAATTTGTCTACCTACCCTTGATTATAAGGTAGGTAAGCAAACTGAGTATCCACCACACTTCGTAGGCGGGCACATACGCCCGCTCTTTTCATCTATGAGCAAATTGCGACGTTTCCACCTAATCTCCCTTGGCTGTCCCAAGAACCTGGTGGATAGCGAGGGGATAGCGGCGCTACTGCAGCGCGCCGGCTATATCGCCACCGCTACCCCCGAAGAGGCAGACCTGCTTATTGTCAACACCTGCGGGTTCATCGCGCCGGCGCGTGAGGAGTCGCTTGCCGTGTTGCAGGAACTGGCGCGGGCCAGGCAGCCCGGGCAACGGCTCATCGCTGCAGGCTGCTACTCCCAGCGTTGCCCCCACGAACTGGCCGAGGCAATCCCCGGCATTGATGGCCTCATCGGCACGCGCCGCTGGATGGACGTCGTGACCCTCGTCGAGCGGCTTCCTCCCCCCATGGGTGAGGGCTCGGGTGAGGTCAGGAGGGATCAAGAGCCTGGCGACCACTTCCCAGAGACACCGACTGGGGG
>JAUWOI010000402.1 GCA_030612185.1 Anaerolineae bacterium | reverse complement strand
AACCGCAACTTCCGCGGGCGCATGGGCCATCCCGAGAGCGAGGTCTACCTGGCAGGGCCGGCCGTCGCGGCCGCGTCGGCGCTGGCCGGGTGTATCGTTGGGCCGGAGGAGGTGTATCAATGAACAATGAAACAATGAAACAATGAACAATGAAACAATGAACAATGAAACAATGAACAACAACTGGTCCAGAGATGGGATGCGTCACGATGAAACTGACCGGTAGGGTCTGGAAATACGGCGATAATGTGGACACCGACGGTATCATCCCGGCCCGCTACTTGAACGTTTCCACGCCGGAGGAACTGGCGCGCCACTGCATGGAGGACATCACCCCAGAGTTCGCCGGCGCGGTGCGGCCAGGAGACATCATCGTCGCCGGGGAGAACTTTGGCTGCGGGTCGTCGCGGGAGCACGCGCCGCTGGCGATCCAGGGAGCGGGCATCGCCTGTGTCGTCGCCAAGAGTTTCGCCCGCATCTTCTACCGCAATAGTATCAACGTCGGCCTCCCTATCCTGGAGTGCCCGGATGCGGTGGAGGAGACGGAGCAAGAGGATCGGTTGGCGGTGGATCTGGAAGCCGGTACCATCACCAATGAGCGCACCGGGTGCACTTACCAGACCTCCCCGTTCCCTGCTTTCATCATGGGCATCATCCAGGCTGGGGGGTTGGTGCCTTATACACGGCAGCGCATTGAGGCTGGCCATCTTGCAGCCTGCCAAACGAAAATCAAAGGAGAAGATACATGACAATGTTACCATCAAACACAATTTGGCTCGACGGTCAACTGATACCCTGGGATCAGGCAACGGTGCACGTGGCCGCGCACGTCATCCACTATGGTTCCAGCGTCTTCGAAGGCATTCGTGCTTACGCACTGCCCGACGGCCCAGCCGTCTTTTGCCTGGAGGAGCACCTGGATAGGCTCTGGGACTCGTGCAGAATCTATCGCATAGAGATTCCCTACACCCGCCAGGAAATTCGCCAGGCGATTCTAGACACTGTGCGGACTAACGCCCACAAAGCCTGCTACATCCGGCCGGTCGTTTTTAGAGGATGGGATTCCTTCAGCCTGGACGGGCGAGCGTGCCCGACGCACGTTAGCATCATCACGTTGGAGATGGGCAAGTACCTGGGACCCGATGCCCGGGAAAAAGGTGTGAGCGTGGGAGTGAGTTCATGGCAGCGGATGGCGCCCAACACCTACCCGGCAGGAGCCAAGATCGGCGGACAGTACGTCAACTCCCAGTTTGTCGCGATGGAGGCCGTGGATCATGGTTACGTCGAAGGGGTTGCTCTCGACATCAACGGCTACGTGAGCGAGGGGAGCGGTGAAAACATCTTTCTCGTGCGGCGCGGGCGACTGCTCACCCCGCCGGTGGCTGGCTCAATCCTCAATGGGATCACGCGACAGTGTATCATCACCCTGGCCGGCGAGATGGGCCTGGAGGTGCGCGAGGAACTGATTTCCCGCGAACTGCTCTATCTGGCCGACGAGATGTTTTTCTGCGGCACTGCCGCCGAGATCACGCCGATTTGCTCGGTTGATGGCATCGCGGTGAACAGTGGCAAGCGGGGCCCAATCACGACTCGTCTCTCGGAAACATTCTTTGGCATCGTGGAAGGACGCGTGCCTGATAGTTATGGCTGGCTAACACCAGTGAATTGATCCAGGGACAGGTCTATGGACGTAGTGCTCTACGACACAACGCTGCGCGACGGAACCCAGGGCGAGGGTATCTCCCTGTCGGTGGATGACAAACTAAAGATCACCTGCTTGCTCGATAGGCTGGGGGTGCACTACGTCGAGGGTGGCTGGCCGGGTTCCAATCCCAAAGACGCCAAATACTTCCGGCGGGTGCGGGAACTAAACCTGAGGCAGATTCGGGTCGCTGCCATCGGCAGTACGTGTCGGGTGGGAGGCCAGGCCCAGGAGGATGCCAACATCCAGGCGCTGCTGGGGACGGAGACGCCGGTGGTAGCCGTCGTGGGCAAGAGTTCGACGCTCCACGTGCGCGACGTCCTGCGCACCACGCCGGAGGAAAACCTGCGCATCATCCGGGAGAGTGTGGCCCACTTGAAGGCCCACGGTCGAGAGGTTGTCTACGATGCGGAGCACTTTTTCGACGGACACAAGGCCGATCCCGATTATGCCATGCTCACGCTCCAGGCTGCCGTCGAAGGAGGCGCGGATACGCTCGTGCTGTGTGATACCAACGGCGGCTCAATGCCCTGGGAGATTGAGGCCATCGTCCAGGACGTATCAGCGGCTTTCCCCGGCGTCTCCCTGGGCATCCACGCCCACGACGACAATGGACTGGCCGCCGCGAACAGTCTGGCGGCCGTCCGGGCCGGCGCCGTCCACGTGCAGGGGACGGTGAACGGTTACGGCGAACGGTGTGGCAACGCCGATCTCTGCACTCTGATCCCCAACCTGGAACTAAAGATGGGGATCACAGTCTTGCCTCCGGGCCGGCTGAACCACCTGACGCGGGTCGCCCGTACGGTGGCCGCCATCGCCAACCAACCTCTTCAGCGCCAGGCGGCCTACGTGGGCCGGAGCGCCTTTGCGCACAAAGGGGGCATCCACGTGGCGGCTATGCGGCGCAACTCGTGGAGTTATCAGCACATTGATCCTGCCCTCGTGGGCAATCGTCCGCGCGTGCTCGTCTCGGAACTTGCGGGGCGGGGCAACCTGTTGAGCAAGGCGGAGGAGATGGGCATCGCACACCAGGAGATCGAGGATCTGCCAGGTGTGCTTCAGACCATCAAACGGCTGGAGCACCAGGGCTTTACCTTTGAGGGGGCCGAGGCCTCGGTGGAAATGCTGCTGCACCGTTCTCGACCGGGGTATCGTCCGCCCTTTGAGATGCTCGACTTTACGGCTGTGGTCGAGCACCGGGAGGGACGCGGCATCTTTGCCGAGGCGACGGTCAAGGTGCGCGTGGGTGGCCAGGTTTTCCACACGGCGGCCGAGGGCAACGGGCCGGTGAACGCACTGGACGCGGCTCTGCGCAAGGCGCTGCTGCCTGTCTATCCCCACATGGCCGAGTTCAACCTGGCTGACTACAAGGTGCACATCCTGGATGGAGACCACGGGACAGCGGCGACCACCCGCGTGCTGATTGATATGCAGAACGAGACGCGCCGCTGGAGCACCGTGGGGGCCTCCACTAATATCATCGAGGCCAGTTGGATCGCTCTGGCGGACGCGGTAGAGTATGGCCTGACGGTGGCCGGGTAGACAGAATGGGAGTATAATTATGGTTAGCCGCGCTTGTGATTGTGTTCGATGATGGAGGATACTAGACACTATTGATGCAGGATAACGATAAGATCCTAGAGGCAGCCCAGGGAGAACTCGACGTATCCGGTTTGCTCGGCGAGAATCTTACCGCGGATCAAGTAAGAGAGCGCATTGTACAAGACCTCTCACCATACTTCGAGAAAAGGGCCAATCTGGAGCTTGTAGTATCGCAATACGATCTCCTTGTGTTTGAGTATACCTTTTGGCTCAGGATGCGGAGTGTTGATTGGTTTGAGCCTGCGTTGGAGAGTATGCTTGACCAACTTCGCGCTGCCAGATCTGTGAATCGAGATGAATGCTTCCGCACTCTGGCAGAGTGGCTCCCTACCGTGGGTGATGCTCTGCAGAAGGCAATGGAGACTTTCCATCTTGAGCAAGATAAATCTGATGAGCGATTGAACTTTCTGGCTCGTGTCTGCTTCCGTGAAATCGGAGAAATGATCGAAGGCTCCTTGCAGCCGTATATGAGACTTTTGCTAGTGATGCATTACATCAGCAGAGGTAAGCAGAGGCCAAGCGAGTCAGTACAGCGAAAAGCCTTTGGAGACGTAACAGAAGAGTTGCTACAAGCTGGGTATTACGACAGTCTGTACCGACCAAAGCCTTGGGGAGTTAGGATTAACCAGTGGAGGAACATCGCAGCCCACAGTAGTTACCGTGCGAACCTGACTACGGGTATGGTCTTGTGTGAGTATGGTAGAGCTGGTAGAAGGAAGACTATAAGCCTGAAGCGTGATGATCTGGTCGAGTTGGAGAAAGGGTGTCATGACATTTCCTACTTGCACAAGATGGCTTTCACCTTTTTCTCCATGGACAACTTGCAGGATATCATCAGGTTCTCCCCGAAAGTGGAGGTTAGCAAAGAGAGTTTGGAGGCGTATTTCTTCGAGTCCCTGTACACGAATGGTTTCCGAGTCGTGTCCTTTGATACGGATGAGGGGGAAATGACTGTTGATCTGATAGACTTGGAGAGCAGGTGCGAAGATGATAAACTCGGGGCCCTGGAGCGTGCTCTCTCGATACATAAGATGTCCTCTGATGCCCAGCGATTGGTCTTAAGGATCCGAGATCCCGGTAGTCAGGTTGCTCTTGTGATAAAGTTGGGTCTCCAGGATTTCGCAGGGTCAGTCACCAGACCCTAAGGGTTTTCGTGCAAAATCTGGCAAAAAGAGCTGTTACGCTAGCGAAAAATGGTGTTTACACGATCTTGGGCAAAACCCTTAGGGTCTCACCACGCGAAAT
>JAUWOI010000214.1 GCA_030612185.1 Anaerolineae bacterium | reverse complement strand
GAAGGTTTTAGCCTGGTGTAAGGAGGAGTTGGGACGTTCTGTTCAAGCAAAGAGACGGGATGTCTTTGCTTCCCATAGCAAATCGGAACGAAAATGGGATCGAGCGTGGGCAGCCGTTTGACCAATTTTCACCACCCTAGCATTAGGCTGTTCCAGTTTTCCTTGTTTAGCCAGTATGAGAGTATCCTGTAGTTCTTCGAAGGGGAATAGACTCGTTCCCACTTTTAGACCCAGCCGGTCAATGATTGCGAAGAACTCTTCCGCGTCAGACCTTTTCAGATTATATAGGGTCCTGATGTCGCGTCCCCATAGATTTTCACTGTAACGTTCAATCACAATCGGCGACGCGCTCACGGGCGCCATCACCAGGCTTCCGCCTTTTTCCAACTGCGAGAGGACAGGTTCAACCAGACTCCCTGCCGGGGGGAAGAGGATGGCTGCGTCCAATTTGCAGGGCATTTTCTCCTTGGCACCGTTCGCAGCCCAGTTCGCTCCTGCTCTTTTTGCGCCTTCGATATTCTTTGCCGATCGGGTGCTCACATACGTCTCTATGCCCATAGACTGCGCGACTCTGAGCACGTAATAGGCCGTGGGACCGAAGCCATAAAGACCCAATTTGCCCCCCTCTTGTGCCCCTGTGAGTTTGAACGCCGCGTATCCCGCTATGCCAGGGCACATGAGTGGAGCAATCTCGGCAGGTTCCAATTGGACATCATTGAGGGGCAAGGCATACTCTGCCGGTACCGTCACATACTCTGCGTAGCCACCATCCACATCCCACCCTGTGCACTTGATCTCCGGACAATAGTTCTCCCTCTGTGACAGACAGTATTTGCACTGTCCGCAGGCGCTGTGCAGCCAATACACGCCAGCCTTGTCGCCGATGTGGAACCGTTCGACGTCTTTCCCCACCTCATCCACGAACCCCACAATTTCATGCCCCAGAATGATGGGGGACTTTCTCAAGGGAAGATCCCCCTCGGCGATGTGGATATCCGTTCTGCAGACCCCGCAGACAAGCGTTTTTATTCGCACTTCGCCGTCCTGTGGGTGAGGCGTGGGAACCTCCACAAGTTTCAGCGGTCGTTCTTCCATTTTCACCTGCTTTTCGAGTATCCATGCCCTCATCGTTCCCTCCTCCTAGACCACGTGTGCTCCTATGTACTGGTCCCTGAGCCTGCCCTTCAGGCTTTCCCGGTCCATCTTCACAGCAAGAGGCAGATAGTCCAGTATATCCTGGGCCGTTATGCCGTCCTCCCCTTTGTCTTCAGCAGCGAGGTCTCCGGCAAGCCCATGCATAAACACTCCCTTTCTGACGGCCTCCTGAACAGATAGCCCCAGGCCGAACATGGCAGCGATGGTTCCCGTCAGGACATCGCCCGACCCCGCCGTTGCCATGCCGGGATTCCCGCTCATATTGATGAAAACCCGTTCATCAGGATACCCGACCAACGAGTGAGCGCCCTTCAGAACAATCGTACTGTTCAATTCCCTGGCCGTACGCTGCAGGACATCTATCTTGTTGGCATCTATTTCGTGCACGCTCATCTTTGTGATTCTGGACATCTCGCCCAAATGCGGCGTGAGAATGGTCTCTGCTTTCCTCCCTTTTACGATCTGCAAGTCCTGGCACAGCGCCGTAATGCCGTCACCATCTATGAGCAGGGGCTTATCTATCTCCCCGGCTAATTCCCTGGCCAGTTGTTGAGTCTCTTCTTCCAGTGACAGCCCGGGACCTAGGATTACCATGTCCATCCTCTTCGATAGTTCCAGCAAGGCCCGTTTGTTTTGGAGGGCGATGCTTCCAGAACTGGTCTCAACCTGGGGAACGAAGACAATCTCACTGCCCTTACTGGCGATGAATGGCACAATGGATTCAGGGGCGGCCAGGCGGGAATACCCACCACCCGCCTTTAGAAACGACAAGGCGGCAAAATAGGGCGCTCCAAAGTAACCGGCGGCACCGGCAACGAATAGCACCTCGCCAAAATCACCTTTGTGAGAGTCTTTGTCCCTGGGAGGAAGTCTCACTGGATAGTTGATCTCGACTTTCAGTGTGTCCGCGTTGTATATGGATGGAGGGAACGATATGTGCGAGACGTACAGTTTTCCGCACAGGTCATATCCGGGGAGGAGCATGTTGCCTATCTTGGGCAGGCCAAAGGTGATGGTGTAATCTGCCTTGACCGCTACGCCCATTACTTTGCCCGTATCGCCGTGGACACCAGAGGGAATGTCAACGCTAAACACCGTTTTCCCACTTCCATTGATCAACTCAATGACATCCCGATACAGCCCCGCGACGTCTCGGGTGAGACCCGTGCCCAGAATGGCGTCCACGATGCCATCGCAATGAGCGACTTCCGTTATTACCGCCTCAGTGGACTCGCTCCGCCGGACTTCTATGGGCAGCCGGGACACAATGTCAAGATTGATTTTCGCTGCCCCTTTGAATCTACCTGGGTCGCCCAAAACGAAAACCTTGACTGTCCCACCACTTGAGTGGATCTTGCGCGCGACGACGAATCCATCTCCCCCATTGTTGCCCAACCCGCAGAAGATGACAAAACTCTTGCCTTTGATGCCGAACTCCTTCAAGAGGACAAAGTATACAGCCTGGCCTGCATTCTCCATCAGAAGTTCAGCCACGATGCCAAATTCCTCTATGGCTGTCCTATCCAGTGTCCTCATCTCGGAGACTCTGCTGACTTTCATTTATCCTCTCCCTCTTCCTCCAACGCCTCCGACAGCGTCGTCGCCTCAGTCTCTTGCATCTCCACCCCGGCGTCGCCAAAGACGTAGACCGGCCCCTTACCGCGCAGGCTCTCCTTCACCAACACCACATCCACCTTCTGGTTCACCAGCCACTCGGCCACCTGAATGCCCTTTGCTTTCTCCAGGTCCTTGTGGGGATTGGAGACGACCTGTTGCTCCTCGATAGCCCCATCGGCCAACCGCACCGTGACCAAGGCGAAGTAGGGAGCCTCTCCGAAGTGCTCGCTGAAGGTGCCGTCGGTATCGGCCAGGGGGACGGCGTAGCGCAAGTGAGTGCGCTCCATCGGCTCGGCGTGGATCAGCACTCGCTCCACGTAGGGCACTGCCTGACGGATCTGCATCTCTATGTGTCGTATGGCCGCCTTCGCCTTCTCCAGATCACGGACGCGCAGTGTAACCTCGGCCTCGACAAAGCGAAAGCGGCCCGCGTTGCGCCCGGTGACCCATTTGAGTTCGGCCACCGTCGGCTCGGCAGCGATGATCTCCCGGATTCGCAGGATGGTGTCGGCGTCCAGTGAGGCGTCCAGCAGCACGCGCATCCCATCGGTCAACAGTTCCCATCCCGTCTTGCCGATGGCGACGACGATGACCAGCGCGGCGATGCGATCCAGCGGGAAGTTGAACCACTGGGCCAGAAGCGCGGCGAAGACAGCGCCGGTGGTAAAGACGTGAGTGCGGTACTCTTTGGCGTCGGCGATCAGGGCCGGCGAGTTGGCCGCCCGCCCAGCGCGCAGTTCGAAGTGGCTGAAGACGAAGGGAATGACCGTCGCCACCACCACACCGCCCAACATCCAGAGGTCTACCGTAGCCTGACGCGCCGGCGTGAAGAGCGCGTCTCGGGCGATCTCGTAGGCGGTGAAAAAGACCATCCCGGCCAGCGCCACCGTGATCACGTTCTCCAGTTTGTACAGGCCGTAGGGAAACTCTTTCGACTTCCGCGTCGAGAGTTTCAGCCCGATCAACACACCTATCGCCGTCAGCAGGTCCACCAGGTTATGCACCATCTCCGCTTCCACGGCCAGGCTTCCTGAGGCGGAAGCGATAATCAGATTGATCGCCGCCAGAACGACGTTGACCCCGATGGAGTACCAGCCCCAGCGCTCAACACTCATGGTACACCTCCTCCATCCCGCAAGGCTGTAGTGAAAGATAGATCAGGCATGTATCCCGTCCGTGCCCTCAACGAAGTTTCCTCATGTAGAACTTGCGTCCCTCGTACTCCATCTCAATGAGCCGTTCCTGAGCAATCAGCCTGTGAATCACGGGCCAATCCGCCCCGGCCCGCGCCAGGAACTCGCTCACCGCATCCTCCCGCATTGGATGCACGGACGTGATGCTCAGCAGGTCTTCCTCGACGTTGCCGGTAAAGGCGAAAGCATTGCCTTCGTACCCGATCAGATATTCCACCCGGTCGAGCCGCCCGCTAAGGATCTGATAGGCCCGATTGATGACTTCCTCACCGGGGGGTTGTACCCACTCCTCCGCCGGCGGCCGTGTGGGGATCGCCAAATAGGCCGTGGCAGGCTTCAGGCGGGCCAAAAAGCCGGCAACCTCCCTGATGTGGTCATCGTCATCGTTGACGCCTTCGACCAGCATCGTCTCCGTCACCAATTCACCTCTGAAAGCCTGCGCAAACTCGAGTGCTCCGTCGAGAATCGAGGTCAGCCGCAAAGTGCCGTGGGGCCGGTCAATCTTCCGCCAGATCTCCCTCCGTGTGGAATCCATCTTCAGAGAGACCCAATCCGCCCCTAACAGGTCCTCTCTCACATCCTCGCGTCCGATCAGGGAACCGTTGGTGATCACGGCGATCTTGATTCCCAAAGGCCGCAACAACTCGATCTCACGGCCGAGATTGATGTCCAGGGTGGGCTCTCCATCGGACACAAAGGTGAGATAGTCAATGGCTTCCCCGGTCCCTCTTGCCTTTGCGACCTTGTCGTGGACGTCCTGCCAGACTTCCTCTGGCTCGTAGAATGCACGGCGTTTAACCTGCATCTTTATGGTGCGTCCCAGTTGACAATAGGTGCAGGAATAGGTGCATATTTTGGGCGGGATGTTGTTGATGCCCAGACTGCGCCCTAAACGCCTGGAGGGAACTGGTCCGAAAGCGATCATGTCGTCAATCGCTCTCCAGTTCCCGCAGCATCGCGTTCAGTTCCTCGGCCTTGATGTAGCCGACCACCTTGATCTCCTGCCCGGTCACCCCATCCACCTCGGCCACCGCCTCGCGAATGGAGAGAGTCAGCGGTACGGCAAGAGGGCACAGGGGAGAAGAGGGATGAAACTTGTAGCGCACGACGCCCTCCTCATCTACCGCCAGATCTTCGATCAGCCGCATACGCATCACGTCAGCCCCCGTCTCTGGGTCTATGACAGTGGAGAGGCGGGTGAGAATGGCCTCGCGCAGAGCATCTCTGTTTGTCATCGTTGCCCTCCTTCGACGACATCTATCCCATCGGGGAAGATCAGATCCCTCACCCGTGACCACATTCCCTTCATCGCCTCCGTCACCGGCCCATCGGTGTAATCCGTCACCGGCCGGCCATGCACCATCGCCTCCGTTACGACGTCGTCGTAGGGGATCCTCCCCACGACTTCAACGGACCGTCCCGCGCAGAAGGCGGCGATCTCCTCGGAGCGGGCCAGGTTGAGGTCCGCTTTGTTGATCGCCACCAGAGACGGCACGCCGAAGTGGTCGGTGGTACCCATGATGCGCTCTAAATCGTGCACGCCGGAGATGGTCGGCTCGACTACGTGGAGCGCCAGGTCCATCCCGGCGCTGGCAGAGATGACGGGGCAGCCGATCCCTGGCGGCCCGTCCACCACCACCAACGATGCCCCGGTGTCCAGCCCCTGCAGGCGGGCCTGTTGCTTGACCAGGGTGACCAGTTTGCCTGAGTTTTCCTGCCCGGCGAAGAGGTGGGCGTGGAAGAGGGGGCCGAAGCGGGTGTCGGAGTGGAACCACAACCCGGCCTGTTGCTCCTCCATACGAATCGCCTCTTCAGGACACTGGTAGTAACAAGAAGCGCACCCTTCGCAGGCCAGGGAGTCTACTTGAAACCAGGCTTCGCCCTGAGGCTCAGCCCGAAGGGTTTTTTCCTGAAAACCTGGTTTCTGAATCGTCTCCAGTTGGCGATGAGGTCGCACCGCATCGAAACGGCAGACGTCAGCGCAGATACCACAGGCGGTGCACTTTTCGGGATCAATCACCGCCAGTTGGCCTCCCATGAAGCCGTGCTCTTCCTGCTTCGTCGGGTCGAGCACCAGTTCCAGGTTGGCCGCGTCCACGTCGGCGTCGGCCAGGACGACGGGTATCTCCTGGGAAACCAGGTGGGCCAGCGCCGCTGCGACGGTCGTCTTGCCGGTGCCTCCCTTGCCGCTGAGAATGACCAGTTGTTTCATCATGCGCGTGCTCCTTTCCTGTCCGTCACCAGACGCTCGATGGCTGCATACAGATTCTGGAACTGCTCCCGATACTCCGGCAGCGCCTCCACTAACGTTCCCCCATCCGAGTATACCTCGGCGATGTGCCGATCCAGGGGGATGCGCATCAGGATGGGGATGGACTCTGCGGCGCAGTACTCATCCACCCCTTGGTCTCCTACCCCATCCCGGTTGATCACCACACCGACGGGCAGGCCCAACTCGCCGCGGGCCACCTCCACCGCCAGCCGCAGGTCATGCAGGCCAAAGGGAGTAGGCTCGGTGACCATCAGCACGAAATCTGCGCCGCGCATACTCTCGACGACGGGGCAGGCGGTGCCCGGAGACGCATCCAAAATGATGGGGCGGTCGCCTGGAGTTCCGCCGAGCCCTTCGGCTTCGCTCAGGACAAGCCCAGTTGAGGCGTTTGGCGGGATAGCCCACTTCTTCAACTGGCGGATGATGGGCACAGCCATCGGTTCGCCCACGTTCATCGTCCCCTGGGCAAATTCTACCGGTCCGGCCCAGCCCCGCTCAATGGTGCCTATCACGTCCAGCACCTCGTGGATTGCCTCCGTGGGGCAGTTGAGCGTGCAACTGCCGCAGCCGTGGCACAGTTCGGGGAAGACCAGCACCTGCTCTCCGACCACGGCAATGGCGTGATACTGGCACACCTCAGCGCAGCGCCCGCAGTAGGTGCATTTCTCCAGATCCACCTCCGGGATCATCTGGCCCACTTCCCGGCGCTCCTGGATGGTGGGCCGGAGAAAGAGGGCGGCGTTGGGCTCTTCTACGTCGCAGTCTAAGAACAGCGGACTGCAGTACAATAACGGATCAGCCCGATCATCCGTTGTTGTCCTGTGATCCGCCGCTATGGACAGCGCCAGGCTGACGGCGACGGTTGTCTTGCCCGTGCCTCCTTTGCCACTTGCTACAGTGATGATCATTATCTCGCCTCCAGGTCAAGTTTGTACATAACGGACTCTATCCCATGCTCATCCCAGAAAGGCCCTCTCCCCTCCCCTCTCCCAACTTTGGGAGAGGGAGGCTGTGTGGCGGTAGTTGTATTTAAGATTGTCAAACAAATTGTGTATTCGACCCAAATGAAA
>JAUWOI010000280.1 GCA_030612185.1 Anaerolineae bacterium | reverse complement strand
CCGCGCCTCCGGCCCAACCTGCGCCCCAGCCCGCGCTCGCCGGAGCACAGATCCAACTGCGCGCCCAGTTCAGCCAGGACTGGCCCGCGCCCGGCATCCCCTGGCAAGAACTGTGGACCGTCGTGCAGGGGCAGGATGAGTGGGACAACTGGTACGACGTGCCCGGCGGGCAGGGGACGTTCGACGAGATCACGTACGGCGTGGGAACAAAGACGTGGTGGGTGGCGAAAGAGGGCTTTGGCACCGGGCCGTTCCGCTGGGTGGTGCATGAGAGTGCGGGAGGGGCGGTGGTGGCGACCAGCGAGTCGTTCTATCTGCCCGATACCGTCGGCGAAATGGTGACGGTAGAGGCAGGGTGCAAATAGGGCACAGATTGGCAGACAGCTTGTCCCTACTCCTCAACCAGCAAACGACGCAACACTTTGCCTACAAACGACTTGGGTAGTTCCTCACGGAACTCGATGTCCCACGGCACGGCGTATTCCTCCAGACGCTTGCGGCAAAGGTCCAGTAACTCTTCTTTGGAGAGGTCTGTGCCGGGGCGAGGCACGACAAATGCCTTGACGTTCTTCCCGCTCTCCCCACTTTCGACGCCCACGACGGCGACTTCCATGACTTTGCTATTCTCGTAGAGCACCTCCTCCACATCTCGTGGATACACGCTGTAAGCGCCAGCAAAAATCGTATCTCGCTTGCGGCTGATGATCTGGAAATAGCCGTCGTCGTCCATCACGGCCATGTCGCCTGTATAGAGCCACCCATCCTTTAACACGGACTCGGTGGCTTCTTCATCTTTGTTTTCTTGATCCCAATAACCCTGCATGACCTGAGGCCCTTTGACCAGTAGTTCGCCAATCTGTCCAACGGGGAGATCCTCCCCGGTCACCAGGTCTACGATCTTGGCGTCGGTGTTGGGGATGGGAATGCCAATCGAGCCGACTTTGCGGAGACCTTCGAGGGGATTGGCGTGGGTGACCGGCGAGGCCTCCGTCAATCCATACCCTTCGACCAGGCGGCCTCGCGTGAGTTTCTCAAAAGCCTCTTGCACCTCGATGGGCAGGGGAGCCGCGCCGCTGATGCAGGCCTTGATGGAGGACAGTTCGTAGGAGCGTACGTTGGGCGCTTGATTGATGGCCATATATATCGAAGGGACACCGGGAAAGATGGTCGGTCTGTACTGCTTGATATCGCTGAGCACCTGCTCCAGTTCGAAAACCGGCAGCAGCACAATCGTCGCTCCCAGGGCAATCGGGATATTCATCGCGCTGGTCATGCCATAACTGTGCGTCAGCGGGATGACCGAGAGAAAGGTCTCCTGGCCGTAGTGCAGGTCGGGAATCCAGTGGCGGGTCTGAAGCGCGTTGGCGACCAGGTTGGCATGGGTCAGGCGGACCCCTTTGGGTTCGTCGGTGGTTCCGCTGGTGTAGAGGACAGCGGCCAAGTCCTCGCTAGAGACTTTGACGTCGGGTGGTTCCCGGGATGCGTCCATCATCAGTCGCCGCATCAGGTATCCGCCGTAACTTTTGTCGGCCTTTTCTTGTTGGCCGAGCCCCGCCGCTTCCCAGCGGGCCATGAGTTGCTTGTAGACGTGGGCTGAGACGGCTTCGCGGGCATCAGCAAAGATGAGGATGAGCGGGACGTGCGCTTGCACAGCCCTGGCCAACCCGCCAAATTCTCTCAGCGTGACCAACACCTGAGCGCCGGTCTGCCTGATCTGCTTGATGATGGCTGGCCCATCAGCGTCGGGATTAGGGAGTACCACCACGCCGCCAATCTTGAGCGTCGCATAGTAGGCGATAATCATCTGCGGCAGATTGGGCAGCACCACCATGACGCGATCCCCCGGTCGGATACCCAGGCCGTGTAGCGCGTGGGCGAACTGGTTGGCCTGCCATTCGAGTTGCTGATAGGTCAGTTTGGAGCCATAGAATACGGTCGCCGTCCGCTTCGGCACGTTGTCTGCCGCCGCTTCCAGGAATCTGTGCAGCGGCTGGCGTGGAATAGGGACGGTATGCGGCGTGTGTTTGCCATAACTCTTTAGCCAGGGACGATTAGCCGGCCGTTTCGGTTGGATGGTCTGCTCACGCCAGGATAAGCGTCGCCCCTCCTCCCCTGCGCTGATGAAACGCTCGATGGCGCGGTTGACTGCCTGATGGCGCTCAAGCTGGACTTTGTGTTTGGACGCGCCGACGTCAATGACCTCGGCCCCTGGCACCATCTTGCCCACCTCTTCAAAGACGTGGCGCGGGAAGTATCTATCCCGTTCGCCTGTGATGATGAGCGTGGGCGTGCGGATATTCCGTAGTAGCGACCAGCCCTGCCACTGGCGCATGTTGTTGAGCATCATGCGTTTCATGACGTGGATCTCGGCGTTCCAACGCGGGCGGTATTTCCACCAGGGCCGGAAGGCCGCTGCCGGGACGCGAGAGAGCCAGGACGCTGCCCGGGGAAGCGGGTATTCGCCGGCGGTCGCGATCAGGATCAATTTCTCAAGCCGCTCTGGGTGGGCGGTGGCGTATTCTACACAGATTGAGCCGCCGAAGGAATGGCCGGCCAGGATGAATTTCTCCGGCAGGCCAAGTTCCTCCGCTATGGTGTTAATATCGCCGATCAGTTCTGGCATAGTGTACTCGGTAAAGGGGGCGTCGCTCTGGCCGTGGCCCCGCAGGTCGGGCGCGACGATACGATACTCGCGCGCGAAGTGATTGATCTGGTACTCCCACGTTTCGGCGCAGCCGGCGTAGCCATGCACGAACATGATCGTCTTTTCGGCCCCTTCCGGCCAGATGTCTACTACGCTCAACTCCACATCGGAGAGACCACGTATGGGTACGTCAACCCGGTAGAGGCTGTAATCCAGTTGGATGGCCTGGCGCTTGAGTCCTCGCAGTTTTCTCTTCATAGGGTTTTCTCCTTCTCACTCGTCTATAGAATGTAGGTCTATCAACTCCGACAAAGTGACTACACGGAAGCCACGGCGGTTGAGATCTGGCAGTATGGTGGCGAGGGCCGATGTCGTGCGTTCACCACGCGCTCCATAGTCGTGTAGAATGATGATCGAGCCGGGCCGAACATTCCGCAGGACATAACGTGCGGCAAACCACGGAGATGTAATCTGTGGGTCGAAGGGATGGACGGAGCCAAGGGCGCATTGATAGCCATGCTTATGCAGGATGGAGAGCATGGCAGTGTTGTACCAACCTGACCCCGGGCGGAACCAGTGAGCGTCCGAGAACTTTGAAAGCGCGTTGTGTGACTCCAGCAACTGGTGCTCAAAGTCGGAGGGGGAGAACCTGATACTGGGCTCATCGGTCGTGAGATGGTTCGCCAATTCGTGATTCTCTTCCACAATGCGGAGGACAACCTCTTCGTTTCCAGGTATGTGATTCGTGATCAAGAAGAAAGTGGCGCGCGCGTCGTGCTGCATAAGCACATCCAGGATCTTGGGAGTCGTGATAGGATCTGGGCCGTCGTCAATCGTGAGGGCCACAACCGGTTCTTCGGTCTCAACGAAATACACCACTTCGGGGGATCGCTTCGCGAGTGCCGCGACGATCCAATCAGGCTGCAACACTGCTAACACACTCGTGATAAGCATCAGTGCAAACACGGCCCAGTCGATTTTGAGTCTCTTTCGTGATGACATTGCCGCTCAACGAGCAAGGGTGCGCCCGTCCCGTGGGCGAAGTGCACTATTCCGATCCGGCCTCATCGTCAGCCTCACCTGATGAGAACCCACGATTATGCTCCCTGCGTTTGTCCCTGAGCGACCATTGTCAATTGAGCGCATCTTATCACATTTGCTGGCAAGGTGCAAGCGAGTCCCTTGCATGGCCTCGTCAGGATCAGACCTGCTGCTCTTACGGGGCCTGCCCTTTCGTGGGACCGTGCGCCTGTGATGGGATGGGGGGCGCGCTGGCATAACACCACCCCGATTGCTATTGACGCCTCTCCATCTCCGTGATATACTCCTGTCAGATTGAGCGGCCTTGCTCCAGAAAGGAAGAGACTCATGACGCTTGATGAAATCCTCCAAGATATTCATGCTCTCGAAGAAGATTTACTCGTCTTTGAACGCAAATACGGCGTGTTGTCGGAGACATTCTACGAATCCTATCAGCGAGGCGAAGAGCCAGAAGATGACGCCTGGGTGCTGGATTGGAGCGAATGGGCCGGCACCTACGAAATTCTGCTCGACAGGCAAGCGCAATACCGTGATGCCGTATGCTCGTTGCTGGCACAATCATCAGCGTCCAGTTTGTCTCATCTAATTGGAAAGACAGCCCGCCATGAACCCATTGCGATCCCTGGCTGATTACGAGCGGTTTATCTATACCTTGCCACAGCAGTTTTCCTCCCTTCGGAGCTCAACACTGACGGTGATTCGCCGAGGTGCTGATGTGGCCCGTCTGACAGGCGAGATCGAACTCACCGGTGAATACCGGATCGTCGTTCGGGAGAAACTGTCTTTTGCGAGCACGCCTGGTGTCATTAAGAACTACGGCTACGAGGTCTGGCGGGGTGGCGAGAAGCTGTATTGGTATGATCCTCAGCCTCACCTGGACGATTCCGCGCTGGCAGCCACTTACCCTCATCATAAGCACATCCCGCCCGACATCAAGCATCATCGTATTCCCGCGCCGGAACTTTCGTTTACTGAACCCAATCTGCCCTTCTTGATCCGGGAGATTGAGCAACTGCTGAAGCCCTGACCACCAAACTCTACATCCCCTCCGTCTGGCCTGAGTTAGTCTCGCGCCCGCGCCTGATCGAACGGTTGGACGCGGGCAGCAAGGCCTCAGCGTGCTCCCCGGGCTGCCTCGTCGCTTCCCTGATAAAGGTTTTGCCAGAAATCTTTAATAGGTGTATACTATACTCAAGTTATCTTTAATATCTCCCTGTGAGGCAAAAAGTTGCCACAATGAAACCTGAAACATTCCGTGACAGCCCGGTCGGACGTCTCGTGCGCTCCATCGAGGGAGAGTATTGGGCGTTCGTACCTGATCCACTCCCGCCGAAACTGGCCTGGACCCCCGGTCTGGTAGCAACGCTATCAGACGCCGATCGTGCCCTGGGGGAGTTATCCGGCCTGGGCCGTTCCATTCCTAATCCGCACTTACTTATGATTCCATTCGTGCGTCGTGAGGCTGTCCTTTCCTCGCGTATTGAGGGTACCCAGGCATCACTTTCTGACCTCTACGCTTACGAGGCGGCCCAACTACCTCTCTTTGAGCAAGCGCCCGACGTCCGCGAGGTGTACAACTACGTGCAGGCGCTGGAATATGGCTTGGAACGGCTGCGAACGTTCCCATTGAGCCTGCGGCTCATCCGTGAAATCCACGAACACCTGATGACTGGCGTGCGGGGAGAGCACCAAACCCCCAGTGAGTTCCGTCGCAGCCAGAATTGGATTGGACCACCAGGTTGTACGTTGAACGATGCAACCTACGTACCTCCGCCAGTCCCGGAGATGCTGGAAGCACTGGACAAGTTCGAACGCTTCCTACACGCGCCCGCGTCGCTGCCACCGTTGGTACGCCTGGGGTTGATTCACTATCAGTTCGAGGCCATTCACCCTTTCCTGGACGGTAATGGGCGCGTGGGCCGTTTGCTGGTCACGTTACTCCTGTGTGCCTGGAACCTGCTCTCTGAACCACTGCTCTACTTGAGTGCCTACTTTGCCGTGCATCAGCAGACCTACTACGACCTGCTACTGTCCGTAAGCCAGCAAGGCTCGTGGAAAACCTGGTTGACTTTTTTCCTCAATGGCATATTCTCCCAGGCGCGGGATGCCGTAGCGCGCGCGCAGCGGATACAGAACCTGCGAGAAGACTACCGAGAACAATTCCAGGCTGCCCGCGCTGCCGCCCGTCTGCTACAAGTGGTTGACTTGCTCTTCGCCCGGCCGTTGCTAACCGCGCGCCAGGTCGAGGGCACTCTGGGTGTCAGCACGCCGACGGCGCAAGGTTACATCAATCGCCTGGAGGATGCAGGTATCCTTCGCGAGATCACCGGGCAGGCCCGTAACCGGGTCTACCAGGCCGACAGAATACTGGAGGCCATCGAGGCGCCGCTGGAGTCGGGGAGATGATGCGATGTCCATATCCCTCCTGACCACCAGACTCTATAC
>JAUWOI010000123.1 GCA_030612185.1 Anaerolineae bacterium | reverse complement strand
CGGCCCAGCCGGGGCAGTTGTAGCGCGGTCAGCAGCGCCAGCCCGCCCGCCACGCCGCAACCCAGGTAGACCCAGCGGAAGTTTTCGCCGAAGATGAGCAGCCCACCGGCGGTAGGGGCCAGAAAACGTCCGACCATCGTCGCGCTAGAGTACCAGCCCATCCGCTCGCCGCGTCCCTCCTGGAATGTGTCGGCGACGGAGGCCAGTGCCACAGGCCCCAACAGCGCCGTCGCCAGCCCGTGGTAGATCCGCACCAGTACCAAATGCCAGGGGGTGCGCACCAGCAGGTAGAGAAACGGGGCCGTGGCGAAAACCACCATGCTGAGTAATATCACCCGCCTCCGGCCCCAAAGGTCGGAGAGTACGCCGGCCGGTATGCTGGCGACGATGCCCACGACGGTCGAGGCGGCGGCGATGAAGCCCAGCGTCCCCTCGTCTACCCCCAGGCTGTGGATGAAAAGCGGCAGGGCGGGATTCTTGCTCATTGTTGAGGAGAAGATGGCCAGCCCGCCCATCAGGCATAACCACAGGAAAGGGGTCACGCCGGCACCTCCAACACCTCGGCCACCAACTCCGCCAGCCGGACGCGGGCCTCGGCCAGTGCCGCATCACCGGCCGGTGTGGTGGTGTAATACCTCCGCTGGCGTCCCTCCACCACGCGTTTCTCGCTGGTCAGATACCCCGCCCGCTCCAGGCTATGCAGTGTGGGGTAGAGTGTGCCGGGGCTGATGGTGTAGCCGTGGCGGGCCAGTTCCTCCATCAGCCACAGCCCGTAGATTGGCTGCTGGCTTGCGTGGTGGAGGATGTGGATTTTGATGAAGCCTGAGAGAAGATCACGCAGCATTATATCGGCTTTCGTTATCGGATGCCGATATTATAACCCACGATCAGCGGAAGTCAAGCCACCAACAAACCAACTAACTAACCAACCAACCAACAAACTATTGACATCTGCGCCCATCCCGGTTATACTGGAGGTCAGGAGGTGCGGCGATGAAGCGGACGATGAGACACGCCATTGTCATTTTGCTGACCCTGGTCTTCCCGCTGGGGTTGGTGTTCCTCGTGGCCACGGCCCGGCTTGCCGTGGCCGAGCCAATCGCTATCACCCCTCTGCCGCCTGTCGAGGATACGGATGGACGGGCGGGTGCATGTTACTCCTTCTATTACGATCCGCCCGAGGGACCCAACCGTCCTTTTATCTCAATGGCATACGACGCCGGTTCTCGCTGGGATCGTTTCGACTTCATCTGGCCCAACATTGAGCCCACTAACGATAGTTGGAACTTTGGTGCCTACGATGCTGTGGTGAACGACCTGAATGCGGCGGGAATGAACATGGTCGGTATCCTGCTCTGGACCCCCGACTGGGCCGCCACCAGTGGGTTGGGAGGTTTCTTTAAAGCCCGCTTCGATCAGCGTTCTCCAGATTGGTACGCGTCTGTCCTCGGCGACCCTCTGGCTCCCCTGGTCCCCAGTGCTGCCTCCTCACCGCCTCAGGGTCTCTATCTCTCGTGGAATGATCCCAACAATCACTGGGGCAATTACGTTTACACAGTCGTCTCCCGCTACAAGGATCAGGTGAAACACTGGGAGATGTGGAACGAGCCAGAGTGGTCTTATTTTTGGACCGGCACGTCTACCGAGTACGCTCAACTTCTCAAGGTGGGCTATCAGGCGACCAAGGCGGCCTGCCCAGACTGCACAGTCCTTTTCGGTGGGCTGCACTACTGGTTGAACACCGACTACTACAAGTGGGTGTTGAACATCCTCAACGACGATCCGGCTGCATCGCAGAACAACTACTTTTTTGATGTAATGTCAGTTCACCTCTATAGTCGCTCCTCCAACACTTACGACGAGGTGAACAATATTCGCAACGGGATGAGTGCCTATGACGTGGGCGACCATCCCATCTGGCTCACCGAGACAGGTGTGCCTGTCTGGGGCGATGACCTGGTGGCTCCCAAACCCAAGTATGACTACGCCGCTACTCAGGATGAGGCCGCCGCCTATGTCATCCAGTCTTACGCCAACAGTTGGGCCTCCGACGTCGAACGGTACTTCTTTTTCCGCACCCACGACGCTGACATGGGGGAGTACTTCGGTCTAATTCGCAACGACCACTCCCTCCGCCCCGCCTACGTGGCCTACCAGGTTGCCACTACGTACCTGGTTTCCCCAACCTTCACCACTCGAGTTATCAGTGATTCTGATCTGAATGTCACGCTGTGGGGCACGCCGCGCGGCAAGGTCAGCGTGCTGTGGAATGAGAGTCCTGCCAGCAGCGTCTACACGCTTCCGGCGGCGATGCCCACGGCCACGCTGGTGGACCGTTGGGGTGTTACCAAGACCGCGACTGCAACTGGTGATGTCTATACCTTCGCGCTGCTGGGCGCTACCGCGAATCGGCCTTCCCCTAATCAGAATGACTACATCATCGGTGGCGACCCGCTCATTGTGATCGAGACAGAGACGCCTAACGAACCGCCCACTTCCACTGTCCACCCGCTGCCGGAGATCACCTATTCCCCGGCCTTCACCGTCACCTGGGAAGGGCAGGACAACCAGTCAGGCGTCTGGGGCTACGACGTGCAAGTGCGGGACGGTGTGAGCGGCGAGTGGGACTACTGGCTGCACTTGACCCCCGCCACGTCTGGTCAGTACACCGGTCAGCACGGCCACACCTACTACTTCCGCTCGCGGGCTACCGACAACGTCGGCAATCGCGAAGCCTGGCCCGAGGAGCCCCAGGCCCACACCACGCTCAATCTGTTCAGCACGCTCCACCTCAGCATCGGGGCCTTCTTCGCCGACGAGAACCGCAACGGCACCAGGGATATATCTGGCACCTTGACTACCGAGATCACCCTGACCCAGGTAGCATTACGTTTTCTGGACGAGGCTGGACAGGATGTGGTCAGTCCCACCGTGGACAGCAGTTCGTGGGCCTTCACCACCACCATCTACGCTGGACAGACTTACCAACTGCGGGCCACCAGTGCCGACCACGAGCGTATTCTGTCGCTTACCTGGCCTCGAGGTGGGGAGGAGTACACGAACACATATCTGGAGTTGGGCCTGTGGCCAATAACGCGGACTTACTTGCCGCTCGTCATGAGGTAATCGGAGGGCTTGTCCTGCGCGGCGGATGATGTGGAACTTGACGTAGACCGCGGAGGCGGGTAGAATCAACCTGGAGGTGGTGTGAATGGGCAGGCGCAAGGCCAAGTACCAGTGGGGTTCCGGATCCATTCGCGCGCTGCGAAGTCACATGGACATGACCCAGCAGCAGATGGCCGAGGAACTGGGCACGCGCCAGCAGACCATCAGCGAGTGGGAGACCGGGATGTACCGCCCTCGTGGTGGGATGAACCGACTGCTCACGCTCGTCGCTGAGCAGGCGGGTTTTGGGTACCGAGCCACGACGGAAGTACCCGCATCCAAGGGGGAAGAAGAGGCCGAACCTTAAAATTCACTCCTGCACCTTGACAGACTACACGTTTTCGTGTATAATGGGAATGTCATCTGGGGAGCGCAGGCTCCCTTGATTTTAGGACTGTCTTACACGTCGACGTGTAGAAGGAGTGGAAGTATGGGCACGTACGGTTTGGAAGGTGTGCTCCAGGCCTGGGAGCGGGAGCACTTGACGAGCGAGCAGGCTATCGGCCAGATTCTTCTGCTGCTGCAAGAACTGGAGGAGCGGCTGCGTGGCCTGGAGCGCCGCCTGGAACGATACGTAGAGCGCGCGCGTCGCCTGCGACAATGAAAGAGCCCCGGCATCAGCTGGGGCTCCGAAGGATTCCCTTCTCGTCCGTCGTGCAGGCGCGTTCCACGCCTAACCCGCCGGTGCGTGGAGTGTCCGGGCCTGTGCCCGTGCGCGCAACCGCACCACCACAAACACTATTGCCCCCACCACCGACGCGATGGACACGAGGGACCCCAGTGCTGCTGTGCCGATCATCACCGCTCGTCGCAGCCGCTTCGTCAGCGCGATCTGGTGCTTGGCGCTATTCACTAATTCCTTCCCCAGGCTGTGCACGAAGGCCGCCGATGGCTGCACCGGCTGCATATTTTGCTGTAACCGCTCGGCCAGTTGGAACAGTGGGATCAGCCAACCACGCTCCTCGTCCGTCACGTTGAGCCGCCGTATGGCCTCTGGCCGGCCAGTCAGTCCCTCGGCGTGGGCTGCCAGCACCTCAGTCATTCGTTTCTCGTTCATCTTTCGCTCTCTCCGTGATATCTTCCTGCTTATTCCCTTCGCTGGCCAATTTCTTGCGCAACTCCACCAGTGTCCGGTGGTAGAGCGACTTGATGGCCCCTTCTGTCCGTCCCATCACCTGTGCAATCTCGGCGTTGCTCATCTGCTCAACGAATTTCAGGATGAGCAGTTGTTGCCGCTCCGGTGGCAACCGGCGGACCGCCTGGAGTAGCAGGTCCTGTTTCTCGCGCTCCTCGGCCAGGGCAGCGGGTCCTTCTCGCTTTAGTGTTCTCATCACCAACTCGTCCAGCGAAATAATCCGCCGCCGGCTGTGATCCCGGTACCAGTTCGCCACTATGTTGTGTGCAATGCGGTACAGGTACGCCGAGAAGGGGGCTCCCCGATCCACGTAACGCGGGATGTGCTTCAGCGCCCGGTAGAACGTGCGCGCTGTCAGGTCTTCCGCGTCGTGGTGATTGCTCGTGCGGTAATAGATGTAGTTGTAGATGCTGCCGGCGTACCGCTCGTACAGGAGGCCGAATGCCTGTGGATCCTCCTTCGCACGGGCGATGAGTGCCGCATCGCTCTCTTCGTGCACATCGCTCACTTATGCTTCCCCTTCTCCCGCATAGGGGAGTGAGCGAACGGCATCCCAATTATAAGAACACCGTTACGCCCTCTCGGTTGCGCCACCTCGTGGTGACGCGGGACCAGTATAACAGAGGAACGGTGGCTGGTCAACCTTTGACTCGTCCTTGTCATTCTGGCCCTTTCATGTTACACTTTTCGTCTACTCAAACTCATTGTGAGGGAGACCTATGCACAAGCGCGCGCTGGCCGTGGGAGTGGCTCTGGTAATGATTCTGCTCACTATGGGCTCGACGGGCTGGGCTGCACCGCAATCTCAGGCGCGATCGGTCATCACCTACCCGACCGACGGGATGACCATCAGCGGCGTGGTGGAGGTAGCGGGCATTGCTACCCATCCCAATATTTTCTGGTACGAGGTAGATTACGCGTACGGGGCTGAGCCTACAGGTGAGTCGCAATGGATTTCTTTGACCTATGTGGAGAACGCGCAGGTCGAAGACGGTGTGCTGGTCATCTGGGACACCACCGGCGTGCCCGATGGTTCATATTGTCTGGCTTTGACGATCAAGGGGCGGGATGATCCGATATACTATCAGCAATTTGTCAAGCGTCTGACAGTGAACAACTCCCAGCCCGTCGAGACGCCGGCGCCCGAGACCCCCACGCCGGAACCGATGCCTACCGCCGTGGTCGGGCCGCCGCCGACGCCGGTTTCTGTCGAGCAGCCCGCTACTCCGACGCCACGCCCATCCCCAGCACCGAGTGAACGGGAGGGCGGAGAAGTCACTGCGCCTGTTGCGGACGATGGCGAGCAGGCTGGCCTTGCACTCAATGCTGATGCGTTGCGTAATGCTTTTTGCGACGGTGTCTGGATCATCGTGTTGTTGTTTGCGTTGTGGGGGCTGTACCTGTTGGCGAAGGCTGGGGTGCGTTGGTTTCTGCGCCGGCAGCACATGAATCCGCCGGAGTGATGCGCTGCCCGGTCGGTAGATGCGCGGCACGTAACACACGACACGTAGCACGTCCTGCGTGTTGCGCGAGAGCAGAGCACAGGATGTAGTCGTGGAACCCTACCTCATTGTCGGGCTAGGCAATCCGGGCCCCCAATATGCAACGAACCGGCACAATGTCGGGTTTCGCTGCCTCGAGCGACTGGCCGCAGCCCATGGCCTGGCCTTCGACAGGCGGCAGAAGCAGGCCCAGGTCGCCCGGGGCACCATCCATGGGCAGACGGTCATCCTGGCTCAACCGCAGACGTTTATGAACGAGAGTGGGCGTGCAGTTGCACTATTGGCCCGTTTCTACAAGGTGCAGCCCGATTGCCTGCTGGTGGTTTACGATGATCTTGACCTACCCCGGGGCGCGGTACGTCTGCGGCCGGAGGGAGGCAGCGGCGGGCATAAAGGGATGCGTTCCATCATCGAGCATCTGGGTAGCCGGGACTTCTCCCGCCTGCGCATCGGCATTGGTCGCCCACCGGGACGGATGGACCCGGCCGCCTATGTGTTGCAGGATTTCTCTAAGGAGGAGGAACCGCAGGTGGAGGAGACGCTGGAACGGGCCGTGGTTGCTATCGAAATCTGGCTGCGTGAGGGGATCGAGGCAGCGATGAACCGGTACAATTGGGGCAGTGAGGCGTGAACGTCTCTGGATTACTGGCATCGTTTGAATCGCTGGAACCCTACCGAGCCTTGCGGGAGGATCTGCAACGCGGCGAGATGCCGACTCCGCTGGGACTATTGCGTGCTGCCCGTCCCGCTCTTCTGTCTGCGCTCGCCCACGATCTGCAGTGCCCCCTGTTGGTCATCGCTGGCTCGGTGGAGCGTGCCCAGGCATTGACTCACTCTTTGCGTGACTGGTCCTCTGCCCCGGAGTGCATCCTGCACTTCCCCGAATCGCTGGCCCTCTTCTACGAGCGCGTCCCTTGGACCGACGAGGTCGTCGCAGGTCGCCTGCATGTCCTCTCCGCTCTTTTTCCCTCATCTACTCGTGTCTCATCTACTTATTCCTCCTTAGTCGTCGTCGCTTCGGCCCGCGCGCTGATGCAGCGCACGCTACCATCACGCCAGTTCCGCATCTCTATTCGTGAGTTCCGCGTGGGTCAGATGCTCGACCTTGAACAGACCATCTGCCGTTGGGCGGGGTTGGGCTACGAACCCGGCAGCGTCGGCGAGGCCCCCGGTCAGTTCAGCCACCGGGGTGGCATTCTCGACGTCTTCCCGCCGGCCGACTCTCTGCCTGTGCGCATCGAACTCTTCGGCAATCAGATTGAGTCGCTCCGCCGCTTCGATCCTGCCACCCAGCGCTCGCAAGAGCGGGTGGAGAGCATCACCATCACCCCGGCCCGAGAGTCGCTCCCCCGCCATGGCCCCCGCACCGCCAGCCATGTCGCCGCGCAATTGGCCCGCGACCTGCCCGCAGGCGTGCGCGCCGAACTGGAGGCTCACCATCGTGACCTGGCGGCCGCCACGCCGTTCCCTGGTCTTGAGTTTTACCTGCCTTACTTCTACACCGGCTCCGCCACGCTGCTGGACTATCTCCCACCCGAGGCCCTCGTCGTCGTGGATGACCCACAGGAGTTGGCGGATGCCTGGGCCGGTCTGGAAGAGGAGGCCGTGGACCTGCGGGTTGCCGCCGAGGAAGCCGGGACTCTCCCGCCCGACTACCCGCTTCCTTACGTAACTTGGGATGAGTGGTCGGAACCGCTGACTGACCGGCCTGTTCTCACGCTGGGCCACGGCGAGGTGGGCACGACCTCGCGGCTGACAGCGTGCTTTGTCCCCGGCCCTCACTTTGGCGGCCAACTCAAGCCCGTGCTGGAGCACATCCGTACTGCGCTGTCCTCCTCCCCCCCTGGAGGGGGGGCTGGGGGGGGTGGGCAGGTGGTCGTCGTCAGCCAGCAGGCCCGCCGCCTGGCCGAATTGTGGGGCCAGGAGCACGACTACGTCTCACCACCGCTTGAGGAACTGCGCCATCCACCACAGGCCCCACTCACTTTCGTCCAGGGCGCTCTCGACGAAGGCTGGATCCTCCGCCTCCTTCCCTCCCCATCTACTCCCTACTCATCTACTCATTTATTTACAGATTCTGAGATCTTCGGCTGGCGTCGCCCGCAGCCTCGGCGTCCTGCCCACCGCCGCAAGGTAGCCCCCGAGTCCTATTTCTCTGACCTCACTCCCGGCGATTTCGTCGTCCACGTCGAGTATGGCGTTGGTATCTTTCGGGGGCTGGTCACGCGGGCCATGGAGGGAGTTGAGCGCGAGTATCTGCTGGTGGAATATGGAGGTAGCGATCGTCTTTACGTCCCGATCCACCAGGCGGACCGGCTCGGCCGCTACATTGGGGCCGGCGACCGCCCGCCGCATCTCAGCCGGCTGGGAACGGCTGGGTGGCAGGTCGTCAAGGCGCGGGCCAAACGGGCCGCCGAGGACGTGGCCCGCGAACTCCTGGAACTCTACGCCGCCCGCGAACTGGCAGCCGGTCACGCCTTCAGCCCGGATGAACCCTGGCAGGCGGAATTGGAGGCTGCTTTTCCCTACTTCGAGACCGGAGACCAACTCCGCGCCATCGCCGACGTTAAGGCTGATATGGAGAGGCCCAGGCCGATGGACCGGCTCATCTGCGGCGACGTAGGCTATGGTAAGACCGAGGTGGCGCTGCGGGCGGCTTTCAAAGCGGTGCTGGACGGCAGGCAGGTCGCCGTCCTCGTGCCGACCACCATCCTGGCCCAGCAGCACTACGCCACCTTCCGCCAGCGATTGGCCTCCTTCCCCGTCGAGGTGGAGATGCTCTCCCGCTTCCGCTCCCGCGCCGAGCAGAGGAAGATACTGGAAAAGTTGCTCACCGGTCAGGTGGACATCGTCATTGGCACCCACCGGTTGTTGCAGCGGGATGTCGCCTTTGCTGACCTGGGCCTGCTTATCATTGACGAGGAGCATCGCTTCGGCGTCACCCACAAGGAGAGGCTGAAGCGCATGCGCACCGAGGTGGACGTGCTGACGATGACTGCCACCCCCATACCGCGCACTCTCTACATGGCGCTCGCTGGTGTGCGCGACATCAGCACCATTGAGACCCCACCTGGGGAGCGACTGCCGGTCACTACCTACGTGGGTGAGTATGACACTCAATTGGCACGGCGGGCCATTTTGCGCGAACTGGAACGGGGTGGGCAGGTCTTCTACGTTCACAACCGCGTGCAGACGATTGAGACGGTGCGCCGCCGGCTGGAACGGCTGGTGCCGGATGCGACCTTCGCCGTGGGCCACGGCCAGATGCGCGAGACCAGCCTGGAGCGGGTGATGTTTAGCTTCGTCGCCGGGGAAATTGACGTGCTGGTTTGCACCAGTATCATTGAGAGCGGCCTCGACATCCCCAACGCCAACACGCTCATCGTCGAGCGGGCCGAGCGCTTCGGGCTGGCGCAACTCTACCAGTTGCGGGGGCGCGTGGGCCGGGGCGCACAGCGTGCCTACGCCTACTTCTTCCATGGCAGGTTGGCTCGTCTGATGCATGAAGCGCGTCAGCGGCTGGAGACCATCCGCGAGGCGACCGACCTGGGCGCCGGGTACACCATCGCCATGCGAGACCTGGAGATTCGAGGCGCTGGCGACATCCTGGGCACCCGCCAATCGGGCCACGTTGCCGCCGTCGGCTTTGACCTCTACATCCGGCTGCTGGCGCGGGCGGTGCAGGAATTGAGGGCACAGCGCGAGGGCCAGTCTTTGCCTCCTGAGCCGCTGGGTGGCATCAGGATTGATCTGCCCATTCCAGTGCGGTTGCCCGAGGACTATGTCCCCGATGTGCGGTTGCGCCTGCAGATGTACCGCCGTCTGGCAGAACTAGGTTCGATGTCGCAGATTGGCGGGATGGAGCAGGAGTTGGCCGACCGCTTTGGACCACTGCCGAGGGCGGCGCTGAATCTGATGTATCAGTTGCGGTTGAAGGCGCTGGCGCGCGACGCCGGGGTGGGGA
>JAUWOI010000519.1 GCA_030612185.1 Anaerolineae bacterium | reverse complement strand
TGCATGTCGTCGCGGGAGAGCCAGCCTATGCAGCGTAATAGCGTCAACGCGATCTCGGCCCCATCCTCGCACCGCAACACCTCGTACTCCGGCAGTCCCCGGTTCGCCAGCATCACCCCTTGCTCTCCATCGCTCACGGCTACGAAGGCCCGCTGTGGATGGGTGGACACCGGCTGCTCGACCCAGATATCGGTCACATCCAGCACATCCAGCGACCGCTCTACGACATCGAAGTGACCGTCGGCGAAGGCAGTGTCCACTGCCAGGCCGGTGGGGAAGTGGACGCGGAGCCGGTGGTCGCCAATTTGGTTCTCGACCGTCGTCTCGAAGTCCACGCGGCAGACGCCAGCGGTGAGAGTGACACGGGTGACGATGGGGAGCGGTATCATCTCATCTTCGCGGCGGGAGCGGTCCTCTGAGACCAGGGAGACGGGCACCTGATAGATCAGCGTAATCTCCAATGTCGCGCCTATCTCGTCGGCCGCTAGCAGCCGGATGGTGGGTGGCGTGGCGGGATGGTCCACCAGGCGGTCGTGCTCAGGTTGACAGTAGTTATACTCATCCCCCCGGTCGCCGCCATCCACGAACCGGTTACAGCCCCGGAGGACCCTGCCGGTGGTCTCGTCGCTGATGGTGAGGGTGCTGTTCTCGGAGTTGACCTCGACGCGAAAGTATTCGTTCTTGATGCTGGATGCGTGTTGCGTGTTGCGTATTGCGTGATACTTCCTGCTTCCTGCTCCCAGGATGTAGGTGGTGCAGCCGACCGGCGGCACGTCTCGTGCTACAAACTGGATCCTGGTTCCCTCCAGGGTGCGGTAGGGCACTGGCTGTCCGGCTTCGTCCAGCAGCACCAGGTCCGGTTCGGGGGGAGGTTCGACCTCGACGGAGACCAGGTCAGTGCGGGGACTACTCGCCGGATTGAAGACGACAATGGCCGGCGTGGACGTGTTGATCTGCCGCACAATCGACTCGAGGGCCCGCCGCGTCACCTCCTCGCCGACCTGCTCACCCCAGTCGAAGCGAGTGACCATCTCACGGTGCACCTGGTCAACAGAGCAGCCGCAGATGGAGTCGTGGGGGTGATTCTTGAGGAGGTATTTCCAGGCGCGGTGGGTCAGTTGACGGGTAGATGAGTAGATAGGTAAATGAGTAGATGAGGCTCCGCCTACTTGTTTCCTCATTTCCTCATCTACTCGTTTCCTCGTATCCTGCTCTATTTGTCCAGCGATTGCTCCAAATGGTTCAGCCCATTTCTCCAATAAAACCTCGCAGGCATGGTTACGCTGCTTGATCCACATGCGGGTGGAGAGGACACCGGGCAGCAGGTGGGCACGCTGGGGAGAGCGGAGTTCACTGTCAATGACGGGTAACCGGGATTCGCGTTCGTCCAGTTCGTCGCGCACGGCGGCCAGGTAGCGCGGCAGAGTCGAGTGGACGACGTGGGTATTCTCCAGACGTGCGCCGGCCGCCGCGAGCAGCCGGGAGAGGTCGGCGCGAGGCCGCATGTGGTCGGTGCCTTGCATGGCGAGAATGTGGGAGGTGGTGGCATAAGGAGCCAATCTATCGCGCAACCCCATCAGCCCTTGGACGAAGCCATCCTCGTCGGCGGGCAACCGGGCAGCGTTGCCGTAGGAATCGCGCAGATGGAGCAAGAGCACCTTGCTGCCATCGGGACCGCGCCAATGTAGTTCGGTGGGCTGGTCGCCAACGCCGCGCCACAGGCAGGCCACGTTTATGCCAAAGCCACGCAAAATCTGGGGCATCTGCCCAATGTGGCCAAAGGGGTCAGGGAGATAGCCAATCTTCATCCTGGGGCCAAAGCGACGGCACACCCACTCGCCTATCAGCAGGTTGCGCACCGTCGCCTCCGGGCTGACCAGAAATTCGTCGGGCAGAATATACCAGGGGCCGATGACTAACCGCCCCTCCTGGACGTAGCGGCGGATGTCCTCCTCCCGTTCGGGCCGGATCTCCAGGTAGTCCTCCAGCACGATCACCTGCCCGTCGAGCATGAAGTAGCGGTAGTCGGGATCGGCATCCAGCAGTGCCAGTAGTTGATCTATCAGTTCGACCAGGCGAAAGCGGAACTGCTGAAAGGGCAGGTACCACTCGCGGTCCCAGTGCGTGTGTGAGACGACGTGGATTGTGAGCATTGCATCTCCTTAAGAAAGTTGACATCCCCATTGGAATGTTATGAACCTGCAGCGACATATGGGTCTCTGTGTTGCCAGTGGTCAAGGAATGTAGCGAGGGGAGAGTACAACAGGAAAAGGAAAAAGTCAAGGTGGCAGCAATTCGTCGAGGCGGCGGAGCACGTAATCGGGCTGGATATCGGAGGTGGCCAGGTCTACGGGCGTGGTGACGCCGGTGAGGACGACACCGGTTGCCATCCCGGCCTCCTGGCCCATACGCACGTCAGTCTCCAACCGGTCGCCGACGATGATACATTCAGAGGCCGGGAGTTGGAGGTGATCGAGGATAGCGCGGGCAGTGATAGGCGAGGGCTTGCCGACGACGACCTCGACCCGCTTGCCGGTGCAGCCCTCGAGCGCGCCGATGACAGCCGCTGCGTCGGGGAGGCCGCCTTCAGGGGTAGGACAATAGCGGTCGGCATTGGTGGCGATGAAACGCGCCCCGGAGCGGATGGCGTCGAACCCAATCTGGAGTTTGCGGTAGTCGAAGGTGCGGTCGAAGGAGGCGACGACGAACTCGATCTCGGTGGATTCCTCGGTCAGATGAAAGCCGGCCGCGCGCAGTTCCGCCAGCAACGGCGGTTCGCCGATGACAAAGAGCGCCGCGCCTGGGGCCTCGCGCTGCAGCCAGCGGGCCAGCACCCAGGAGGAGTTGATGACCTCGTCGGGCGAGGTGGGGATGGACAGGCGGGTAAGTTTGGCGGCGTAGTCGGCGCAGGTCTGCAACGGCTTGTTGCTCAGGAAGACGACGCGGGAGCCGGCCGCGCGCAGCGTCTCAACTGTGCGCTTGGCTCCCGGCAGGAGCGCGTCACCCAGGTAGACGGTGCCGTCCAGGTCGAGGACGTAGCCAGGGAAGAGGGGGATGGTTGGTTTAGCGCATATCATTGCAGTAATCGCCTGGCCTCCCAGCGACGCAAGTTCTTGACTTCCGCGCGGAGTTGCATTATACTGAACCTACTGAAATTATGATATAAGCGCGCCCCTCCGCGACTGGCGCGCGGGCTCCAAAAGCGGTACAATTCCGCCTGGAGACC
>JAUWOI010000425.1 GCA_030612185.1 Anaerolineae bacterium | reverse complement strand
TTCTCTGGTGGCCCGCCGCCATCACCACCACCACCACCTCCTCCCGGCGGACGGCCTGGAAAGCCGCCGGGCGCGCCCCCTCCTTCCGTTGGTCAATCCGGTGGGCCTCTGCCACCTGCTGGTGGGCCGCCCGCGCCGGGGAGGAGCGGTGGAAGACCCTTTTTTGACGAAATCGGCGAACCGGGCTTGCTGCGGCTCTTCAACCACCAACTGGCCGGACAGATCAGTTGGCTGCTGCCGCTGGCTGGGCTGGTGCTGCTGGCGGCCGCCTGGCAGACGCGCCTGCGCCTCCCCCTCGATCGGCGTCATCAGAACATGCTGCTGTGGTCCGCCTGGCTGCTGCCGATGGTCGTCTTTTTCAGCGTGGCGAATCTGTTCCATCGTTACTATCTCGAGATGCTGGCCCCAGCCATCGCCGCGCTGGTGGGCGCTGGGGTAGTGGCCCTGTGGGAGGATTACCTCCGCCCCGGCGGTTCGGCGAATCTCACCGTGAACTGGCGCGGCTGGTTGCTGCCGCTGGTCTTGGTGGGGAGCGCGGCTGTGGAGGCGGCCATCCTGGCCGACTTCCCCGACTGGAATTGCTGGATGACGCCGCTCGTCGTCGGGTTGTGTCTGCTGGTGGCAGGCGTGCTAGTCGTCGTCAGGCTCGTTCGCCTCCACGACCGGCGTGCCTGGACGGGGGCCGTAGCAGCGGTCGGCGTGCTGGCCCTGCTCTTCCCTATGACGGTGTGGGCTTTCATCCCCGTCTGGCACGGCGGCCACACTGGTCTTCCCTACGCGGGACCCGACTTGTTGAATGATCCTCAACAGGGTATCTCGAAGAACGTGGATCACCTGGCGGATCGCTTGGTGGACTACCTGCTGGCCAATCAGGGGGATGAGACCTACCTGGCGGCCACGCTCAACGCCCGGACCGCCGCCCCCATCATCCTGGCGACGGGAGAACCGGTGATGGCGCTGGGTGGTTTCACCGGCGGCGACCCTATTCTCACGGTGGACGAGTTAGCGGAGTACGTGGCCGACGGCGCGGTCCGCTACTTCCTGCTACCGCCGGGAGGGGACCGCCAGCACGGCCTGACCCGCTGGGTACCCGAACGCTGCACGCTCGTTCCGCCTGCGCTGTGGCAACCGGCGACCTCCAGACCCGGAGACCCGTCTGGCTACGGGCCGGGCGGGGCGCTGAATCTGTTCGATTGCGGTGCACTTGTGCAAGGTTAAAGGAGATGTGATTGGCGTCTGGGTGGGGGTAACTGTGTTGTCGGGAAGAGCAAAAAGAGGTACAATGTGAGGTGTATCCACCAGTGTCCCCAGGAGGCCGCCCAGATCGGGCGGGGCACGGTGAGAAAGTTTCGCTGGCGGGGGTCTGGGAGGACTTCAAGCCGTTGCGGCTGTACGGCCTTCAGATGGAGGAAAATGAATGATCATTCAAGTACAGGGTCTGGTGAAACGGTACGGGGACGTGGTGGCAGTGGACCACCTCTCCTTCGACGTAGAACAGGGGGAGATATTCGGCCTCCTGGGGCCCAACGGGGCCGGGAAGACCACCACCATCCGCGTAGTGATGGACATCCTCCAACCTGATGAAGGGACGGTGCAAGTCCTGGGTCAGCCTCCGGGCCAGGCGAATGCCCGGGTGGGCTACCTCCCTGAGGAGCGGGGGCTCTACCGTAACCTGAAGGTGCTGGATAATCTGGTCTACCTGGCCGAACTGAAGGGGGTGTCCCGGTCGTCGGCCCGAGAGCGGGCAATGCACCTGCTGGAGCGGATACAACTGGAGGAGTGGGCCTCCCGCAAGGTCAGAGACCTGAGCCAGGGGATGCAGCAGCGGCTCCAGTTCGTCGCCAGTCTCATCCACGACCCGAAGGTGCTCTTCCTGGACGAGCCGTTCCAGGGACTCGACCCGGTCAACGTGGAGCGCATCAAGGAGTTCATGGCAGAACTGCACCGGGAGGGCAAGACCATTATCCTCAGCACGCACCAGATGAGCATGGTGGAGGCGCTATGCGACCGGATTCTCCTCATCCACCAGGGACGGGCGGTGCTCTACGGCCCCCTGGCGGAGATCAAGCAGCAGTACGCTCCCCACGCCGTCCGGGTCCGTGCCCCCCTCATCCCATCTGACCTGCCCGGTGTGGTGGGGGTGGAGCCAGACGATGGCGCGTTCAACCTGGCCCTGGCGGAAGGAGCCAGGCCCCAGGAGGTGCTGCGCGCTCTTCTGGATCGTGACGTGGAAGTCCAGGCATTCGAGGTAGCACCGGTGCCGCTGGAGGACATCTTTGTGGCCGTGGTGAGCGGCGAGGAGGGGTAAGACAATGGACTGGCGCAAAGTCTGGGTGGTCACCCGCCATGAGTACCTGACCAACGTGCGGCGGGCTGGGTTCATCATCATGACGGCTATCGTGCCCGTGCTAGGCATCGCTGTTCTGCTGTTCGGTGCCTTCTTCGGTGGGCAGGCCCGTCAACTTGGCGCGTTCTTCGAGAAACAGTTCGACGTCGGAGATAAGGCCATCGGCGTGGTGGACGAGTCGGGCTACTTCTCCCTCATCCTGCCAGCATACCAGGAGGACTTTGTCCCGTACGGGAGCGAGGAGGAGGCGGAGACAGCCCTGATGGCCGAAGAGGTCTCGAAGGTGCTGGTGATTGGGGGGGACTACCTGGAGACGGGCCGGGTGGTGGTGATGAGCATGGGCAGCGGGTTCGGTGCGGCTGTGGTCAGCGACTCGCGGACGGTGCGGGCTTTCTTCGTGGACCACCTGCTGGCCGGCCAGGTAGACCGGGCGCTACGGGAGCGGGCCGCCGATCCGGTGAACGTGGAGCCCCGCGTGCTCTCGTCAGGCGGGGAGACGCAAGGGGAGGGCGGGTGGGGGTTTGCCTTCACCTTCATCATCCCCTACTTCCTGGCCATCTTCCTGGTAATGACCATCTTCACCTCGTCGGGTTACCTGTTGCAGGGCGTGGCCGAGGAAAAGGAGAGCCGCGTGATCGAAATTGTCGTCTCCTCGGTCCGGCCGGTGGAGTTGATGGCGGGGAAGGTGGCCGGCCTGGGCGCGCTGGGACTAACGCAGGTACTGGTCTGGGTGGCTAGCGTGGCCGGGTTCAGCGGTGGGTCGGTGGCGTTCCTGGCCGTCGCCGGGGCGGCTTCCATCCCGGCGCGTGTTTTGATCCTGGGGGTGGTCTACTACCTGCTCGGCTACACGCTATACGCTATTCTGATGGCCGGGGTGGGTGCGCTAGGCACGACGATGCAGGAGAGCCAGCAATTGGCGGGTATCTTCTCCTTCTTCACTGCCGTACCGTACATGATCAGCGGATTCCTGTTTGCCAACCCGAACATGCTCATAGCGCGGGTGCTGAGTTTTTTCCCTCTCACCGCGTCCACGATGATGATGATGCGCATCCCGCTGGCGGAAGTGGGCTGGGTGGACGTGGTGGGCAGCATCGTCGTCCTGCTGCTCTCTATCCCAGCGGCGCTGTGGGTGGGGGCGAAGTTGTTCCGCGTGGGGCTGCTCATCTACGGCAAGCGGCCCACGCTGCGGGACATTTGGCTCATCCTGCGGGGCGGACGTGGTGCGTAATTCGCTGGCCGTATGTATCAAGATGCTCACCGCATCCCCACCGCCAGCAGCGCACCAGTGCATCCCGCCAGCAGGGCCAGCAGCCACAGGTCGGCCCGGCGCAGCGGCAACGGTGCGGGCCGGCCTCCGTTCAGGTCGAAGGCGCGCATCGCCGCCGCGTTGATCACCTCGTCCCCATAGCGTAGCGTGTTGGCGACGGTCGTGACCAGGAACAGCCGCAGCCCCAGCCAGGGCCGTCGTTTCCCGCCCCGCAGCCGGATGGTTTGCAGTATCACCGCTGCCATCTCCTGCAGCATCCCGAGGAGGTTCATCGCCTCTTCCTCCACCGTCCCATTGAACAGTTGCGTGACCGGGTTCTGGAATACCAGCCCTACCCGGGTGGCCAGTTGCGCCACGCTGCGCTGCCGTGGATCCAGCCCCGCAATCGAGACGTGGCCCCTTACCTCGGCGGGGATGGTTTGGGGGATCAGTCCCGTCAGTGCGTAGGCCAGCGTGCTCTTGCCGCCGCCGGAGGGGTCGCCGACCAGCACGAAGGATCCCGGCGCGATGGAGAGGTCCACATCCCTCAGAGCGCATGTTCTGAGTAACGGACGCTCAGCCCGCGCGCCTTAATCACGGCGTGGTCTCCTCCCGACACACCTGGAGCCAGTCCAGAATCGCCTCGATTTGGCGACGCCGGAAGTCGTAGACCAACCGATTGAAG
>JAUWOI010000320.1 GCA_030612185.1 Anaerolineae bacterium | reverse complement strand
TGAACTATCGTGCTCTTCGTGATCTAAACGCCCACCCCCCCCTCCCGCATATCCGCCTCGATCTGCGCAATGAGCCGCCCTGTCCCTTGTATGTCGCAGCGGCGCGGGGGCCCATTGGGGCACTGGGTCCGGTTCACCAATCTACCAATTTACCAGTTTCCTAATCTACCGACGATAGCGGCACAAACCCCAATTTCCCCACAATCACCTGCCCCTCCGACGAGCGGATCCAGGCCAGGTAGTCAGCGATAGTCCCCTGCGGCTCCCCGGCGGTGTACATGTAAAGATCGCGGGCGATGGGGTAGGCCCCACTGTTGACTGTCTCAATGCTCGGCAACACATAAGGTCCGCCGGGGTCAGCGGCGACGGCGATGGTCTTCTGGTCAGGCGTCACGTAGCCCAGCCCATCGTAGCCGATACCGCTGGGGTTCTGGCGCACCTCGGCGCTGATACCCTCCGACGAAGGCATCAGCAACGTGTCGGGTGAGAAAAGCGTCGTGCCGTGTTTATCCCCCAGCCGCACCACCTGTTCCAGGAAGTACACGTGCGTGCCGGAGTTCGATTCGCGGGAGAGGAGCACGATGGGACGGTTCTCCCCACCCACCTCTGACCAATCCGTGATACGGCCGCTGTAGATGTCCGAGAGTTGCTGGAGCGTGAGGCGGTTCACCGGGTTAGAGGGATGCACGACGACGGCGATGGCGTCGCGGGCGATGACGTGCTCGACCGGTGTGATGCCGTTGGCCTGGGCTGCCTCCACTTCCTCCGGCTTCATCTGGCGGGAACCGTTGGCAATGTCCACCGTGCCGTTGACCAGGCCGGCGATGCCAGTGCCGGAGCCGCCGCCGGTCACGGCAATGCGCACGTCGGGACGCATCGCCTGGTACGTTTCCGCCCAGGCCAGCGCCAGGTTGACGATCGTGTCAGAACCGACGTTCTGGATGGCGACACCAGCCGCCCCCGCCTCCCCTTCTGCCGGGCGGCAGGCGACGAGCAGAACAAGTAGAATGCAGATGGCGGGAGACTTGTGCATATTGGGCGGATTATAACACCAGCGGCCCAAGGAGGCAACACGGTTAGTTTGGGCCACGAGTTTCTGAGGAAAGATTCCGCGCTAACAGAGTCATGAATCCCCAAATCCCCAGCCAGCCTTGACCTCCTCAAGTACAGCATTGAGCCGCTCCAAGGTTTCCTCCTCCGGCAATTCCCCCCCCTCTGCGGTGAGGACGACGCGGAAGGTGAAGTCTAACCCTGGTGCAGTGGAGAGTAATTCCTCCGCTGCCTCGGACAAGGCGTGCAATTCCGCCGGCCCCAATGTGGTCTCTGCTATCAGCGCACGGGAGGGACGACGGATCCTGGTCGCCAGGGACAATGGGCCAAGCGGCTGCTCGACCTGCAGGAGGCCACGCTCCAGTGCACCTCGGACGGCGCTGAGGAATCGGTCCTCCGGAACCTCACGCCCCAAGATGTAGGTCTCCACTGCCTCTTTCACCGCCCGCAGTGATGGGGCCGGCGTGCCAGCATACGAGAAGGCCGCCATGACAGTATCCGGGGTCAAGTGGATCTCTTCAACGATGTGGAAAACGACCTCCTCGGCAGCAGCCGGGGAACAGGGCCAGGGGCCACTGGCAGGGGTGCGTTCAAAAAGGTGTAGGCGGAGGGCTTCATCCCCCCCTTCTTCCAGCAAGACACAGGGGCCGCGATATCCCCGCCGAGCGCCTCGCGCCTCGGCCAGCGCATGCGCAGTTGTCCCATCGTCCTGCCATGCCCCGGGCAGCGTCTGGAGGGTCAGATCGGGGCCACGGACTGGCTCTGGTGGGGGCAGCAGTTCCAGGTCGTCTGGCAACGGGCCTTCGGGCAGCGGCTCTCTGAAGTAAGCCACCTGACCAATCCGGGCCATCAGGAGTCCTCCCCCGACGGCAGCCCGTACGGTTTCATCCAGCACCTGAAGTGTGTGCAGGCGCGGGGCTCGTTGCCCGTCAAAACAGGCTCGCCAGGCTCCCAGAGTCACCGGCCCGCCGGGCATGGGCCAAAGGTCATCGAACTCGCCCGGCCTGAGCAACTCGGCTTCCAGGTTGTGCAGCGTGGCCTGGCTGGCCGGTTGCACTTCCATATCCGGCCGCATAAGCGTCGTCTCGTCGGGCGGGATGTGCCAGAAGGTGCGGATGGAGCCATCACCACGGACTAGACGCAATACGATAGTCCCCTCCTGCATACCTCGCCGCAGGGAGTCGTACAGGGCTTCGGGGCGCAGGAGACGGGGCAGACGAGTGAACTGGCCAAAGGCAGCCATCAGGCTCTCTACTCGCTTGCTCTCCTCTTTGGGGCCCCAGAGGTCCAGGTAACTGCCAGGCAGAAGCAGGTCGGGGTCCAATGTGGTCACAAGGATGCGTTCCTCCTCCGAGAGGGTGGCTTTGATGCGATCAAAAGCAGTGCCCTCCGCATGGCGTAGAGTCTGCACACGCACCTCCCCTGCTTCATCCACGGCTACCAGCAGATTGTAGGCTCCGACCACTGCTTCGGGAAGGTTGTTGGCTGCCTCCTGCTTGCGCCGGGGCAGATCTCGCTTCTGATGTTCAGTGAGCGCTTTGCGGTACTCTTCAACATGCTCCACCCGGTCCCAGCCTAGCCAGCGACGCACCTGTTCCCGCAGTCCGGCCAGGCGCGCGGCCTCCGGCACCAGCGCAACCAGGTTATTGCGGTAGATGCGTGGGTTCTGTGGCCCGGTCACCTGATTGAAGTAGGCTTCCACCTCAGCGGGAAGCGATTTCCCCGGCTCCACGGCACACTCCGGTCCCAGGACCAGGTAGTGCAACTGCAGGTTGTCGGATATGTCGGCGGGCGTGTTGGGCAGTGTATGCACCACCACCCCTGGATCGGCACTCTGTAGCGCCGGGACCTTACGGATGCGACGGCGGAGTTCGGCGTCTACGTCCGGCTCGTTCAGGTGCTCCATCGCCCGCACGTGGATGTTGTTGAGGTTAGGATGGGTGCTCAACCGCCAGACCTCTGGGGCTTCCACGAGGAACCACGACAGGCCACGCCACTTGCGCAGCCCCTCCTCCAACGCGGCCGGGTCTACCTCCGGGTGGGCCAGCATGGCCAGCAGTTCGGACGGCGCGGCACGCTGACCAGGCGGGTGGGAGTGTAGAAAAGTGGCGATAACAGCCTGCTCGATCTCCCGGTGGCGCAGGGTTGGCAGGCCAGCCTGCACCTCCCTGGCTTTTTCCAGTTCGCCGGTCAGGATCGGCCCCCACTTCTGCCGTTCCTGGCAGATGGGGATGAGTTCGTTCAAAGCAGGTGAGAGAGAGGGCCCACCGGCGCTCAACAGAGCCCAGGGACCGACGAGAGGAGATGGGTCGTGTCCCATCGTCTCACGCAGTGCATAGGCCAGCAGACGCAGCGCACCGCGCGTGCGTTGGAACTGGTCGTACTGCGTCCATTTCTGATACAGGACTTCGATCAGGTCGGGGTGGAAGGGGTAACTGTCCAGCATCCGGTCGTAGGCGGCCTGGTCCCGCTGGGCATCCCGCACGGGCAGCCGCTGCATCGTCGCCATCACCGCGTCCACGACCGGCCGCCGTTCTGCCTCCCCTGGCACCGTCTCGAAAAGGCGACGGCGTAACACCTCGGCCACGTCCTCGCGCGTCACCGGCTCCACCGGCTCGGCGATGCGCCCGAAGATATCCTCCAGCGCCCCCAGGCACTGGATGCCGGTCTGGTCGTTCGCCTCGACCTTGGAGGCGATCAGCCCGGCGACCAGCGCCGCGCGCTCCACCTTGACCGCCGCCTGGGTCAACACCTGGTAGAAGTCCTTGAGCGCACCGAAGGAACGCGGGTTGGAGAGCACCAGGTTGCGGTAATACCAGACGGCCTCGTCCACCAGCACCAAAGTTCCTAACCCCTCTTGCAGCGGCGCCCGCAGCAGGTCCACCAACAAGGGCTCGGCCGGGACGGTGAAATCTTCGTCGTGGCCTTTGAGGCGTGTGTAGCCAGTGTCGCCGGCCAGTTGGTAGGCCAGTGCTCCCCAGGGGGTGCGGACCCGGCGGATGTGTCCGTCGGGGCCGTAGACCTCCAGTCCTTCCTTGACATCGAACTTGTCGAAGGGAAGCAGGGCGACCCGCGCCCGGGGCGGTTGGCCCAGCCCAGCGAAGGTGGCAAACTCCTTAACAGTACGATGATCGGCCAAGTCCTGTCCCTGCTCGGCCAGGTGCAGCAGAGTGATGAGGGTATGGGTCTTGCCGCCACCGTAGGCCACCTGAAGTTGCTGTACCGGCTTGCCGCCCTCTCCGGCCAGGCGCAGGAGAACGTCCCGCACCAGTTGCTTCATGCGGAAGGTGGCGTAGGTGCGGGAGAAAAACATCGTCGCCTCCCGGTAGACCGGCGGCGCCTCGCCGGTGCGCACGCCGTTCAGGTCGGCGGCGAACTCGTCCAGGGTCAGCCGACCTGTGCGAACGTCCTCACGCAGGGTACAGAGTTGGTGCCAAGTAAGAGTGGTCATAGGTTATCTCCAGATATTTTTAAGGAAAATCTGCATAGAATGGTTGCGCCTTTTGGCTTCTTGTACGTCAATCTTGCCAGCCAAACACTCCTGGGTCCTGGGCTTGTACTCACGACTTACCAGGTGATCCTCTAGCCACTTCTTGGGATCTGGCGGCGCTGTCTCAGTGTTGGCTGGCGCTTTACCCACTCGCCTCAAACCGCAGTAGGTGGACCCGGATTGGATGCCGCCGATTAGCCACGACTCCATTTCGAGGATGGCCCAGCGTACCTGAACTGGGACCTGTAGTTCCTGTGCAAGGGATTGGGCTCGCTGTTGCATGTCGCGTCTTTCTTCTTCCAACGACTGATACGGCGCCGATGTCACGTCGCCATCCGCCAAGACGATGAAGGATTGCCCTCCAAGAGCATACTGTCTGCGCACGGTATCCTCAAACCCACGAGCCTTTCGTACTATGTTGGACTTGCCCTTCATGTCTATGGGGCGAACCCGTGTGTCTTTTCCATCACGCCGAACCATGATCGGCAAGGCACGCTTATCACCAGTACCTTCGACGAGTACGACGATCATGCTTCCTCCGATGTTTTCTATGAAGACGGGAGTTCCAACTGAACCGGTTCATCGCCAAAACTGCCCTCGCGCTGGAAATCGCTCGGCCGGCCGAGGTTTTGAGCGATGGCCTGCATCACTGACTCCGGCGCTTGAACAATGGATGGTCTCCCTGGTCTCCGTTGGGTAACGAAGCACGCGGTCTGTGAGTTTGTCTCGCGCATCGCTTCGACACTGAGCACTTCGTCTACCACAGCGGGTGAGTGTGACGTGAGAAACACTTGAGACGCGAACTGTTCTGCCATTGCCACCCGGCGCGCCACCGTCAAGAAGTGATGGATCGCGTAGGCGTGCATGGCATTTTCCGGTTCTTCGATGACTACCACTGCCGGGGGTACGGGCTGGCGCAACACAGCCAGCAAACCCAACAGGCGGATCGTGCCGTCGGACATCTCGGGCAATTGAAACTCAACGCCGGTGTCCTGTTCAGTAAAGCGCAAGGTCTGGAACGTCAGTACGCGACCAGGTTGAATGTCTTGGATGTAGGGCACCGCCTCCTGCAGGTCGCTCAGCAGTTGGTCCCGGATTCGCTTTTCGCCCAACATGCG
>JAUWOI010000571.1 GCA_030612185.1 Anaerolineae bacterium | reverse complement strand
ACGCGCTGCCCGTGCCTGGGGGGCGTGCGCCTCTGGTGCCTCAGGCAGGTCGTGTGGGGCGCCTGGCGGCGGCGGCCCGGGGTGATCTGGGCGACGCGCGGACGGTGGAGGGGTTGCTGGCGCGGCTGGAGGATGAGGACGGGAGCGTGCGGGGGAGGGCGTACACAGCGTTGATTGTTATCCTGGACCACAATGCCCCGGAACCAGAGGCAGAGGAAATGGCGTGCGAGCCGCAGGCCGTGTCGGGGCCGTGGGATAGTTAGCCCTATAGCGCGCTACAGGGATATCGTAACTACCCAGACAGGGCGAAAAATAGCACACGGATTAACACGGATCGGATGTGATAGACACGGATTTTCGGAAATTTCAGGTGCACACAGACAAAGTGAGTAAAAGCGGCGTCAGTTTGCGTCCCAGGGCCGCCTGTCGGTGTCCGGTTCAGAAAAAAATCTGTGAAAATCCGTAGAATCTGTGTCATCCGTGTTCCATCCGGGCTATGTCTGGGTAGATACGGGATATCTATCTATACCCAGAAACGACTGGGGGCGCGTGTGCCACGTCTGCCGCTTGAAGTACAACGGGGCGATGGACAATTGGGACTTCGCCATATTCAAGTACAGCGACGAACACTATGACCCGGACGAGTGGATGTTCCCAGGTGGAGGACATGTGGACGGGACCGTCGTAGGCGCAATGCGCGCAGGTCTGGAAGCGTATCTGGCGTAGTCTCACGCCAACCGTGACGTTAATCGAGAAACAGCATGTCGAAGGGGCGCGTCATCAAAGTAGAGTGCCGATGTGGTCAACCTCTGTTCAAGTACTTCAAGGGCGGCAGAGGGCGTCTGATCAAGTGCTACCTGGACGAGATTAGAGAAGACCACGTGGGAGTTTCAGGAGCGCCGACAGGCTCCCGCCCCACCTGTCCTGGTTGTGGCAAGGAAATCGGCATCGTGAGGATGGTACGCGGGCGTCCCGCTGTGAAAATCAACCAGGGCACTGTGAAAGAAACAAGAACGTAGAAGGAGAGAGACTTGCCAACCGAATCCGCCACCATCGTCCAACACCGCCAAGTCATTCCGAGCGGAACGGAGCGAAGCGGAGTGAAGTCGAGGAATCTCACCCCCTCGAAAGTGAGAGATTCCTCGACTCGCTTCAGTCGCTTTGCTCCTTCCGCTCGCTCGGAATGACGAATGAGGAGGGAGAAAACATCGTGACAAACGAATCCGCCACTATCGTCCAACGTCTATGGAACTACTGCAACGTCCTGCGCGACGACGGCGTCTCGTACGGCGACTACGTCGAGCAACTCACCTACCTGCTCTTCCTCAAGATGGCCGACGAGCAGGAGCGCGAGTTCGGTAAGGCCAGCGCCATTCCACCGGAATACAGTTGGGCCAGCATGCGCGGGCTCGAAGGGGACGAACTGGAGCGTCACTACCGGACGGTGCTGGCCGAACTGGGCTGGGGATCGGGCCTCATCCCCGTCATCTTCCGCAAGGCGCAGAACCGCATCCAGGACCCGGCCAAACTGCGCCGCCTGATCAACCTGATCGAAGGCGAGACCTGGGTGGGCTTGGGCATTGACGTCAAGGGCGAGATCTACGAGGGGCTGCTGGAGAAGAACGCGCAGGACATCAAGTCGGGCGCGGGGCAATACTTCACGCCGCGCCCGCTCATCCAGGCGCTGGTGGACGTGATGGCCCCTCGCCCCGGCCAGACTATCTGCGACCCGGCCTGCGGCACCGGCGGCTTCCTCATCGCCGCCCATGACTACATCGCCGCGCTGCACGGCCCGCTCGACCGCGACCAGTGGTTTCACCTCAACCACGAAACGCTGCACGGCTGGGAGATCGTGGACAATACCGCGCGGCTGTGCGTGATGAACCTCTACCTGCGCGGCATTGGGGCCAACGGTGGAAAGTCTCCCATCCACGTGGGCGATTCGCTGGCCGCCGACCCCGGCGAACGGTTCGATATGGTGCTCACCAATCCACCCTTCGGCAAGAAGAGCAGTGTCACCTACGTCACCGAGGGGGGCGAGATCCGCCGCGAGTCGCAGACGATAGTGCGCGACGACTTCTGGACCTCGACCAGCAACAAACAACTCAACTTCGTGCAGCACGTCAAGACGATCCTCAAGATCAACGGCCGCGCGGCCGTCGTCGTGCCCGACAACGTCCTCTTCGAAGGCGGGGCGGGCGAGACGGTGCGGCGCAAACTGCTCCACGAGTGCGACGTGCACACGCTGCTGCGGCTGCCCACCGGCATCTTTTACGCCCAGGGCGTCAAGGCCAATGTGATCTTCTTCGACCGCAAGCCCGCTAGCAGCACCCCCTGGACGAAGCAACTGTGGATCTATGACCTGCGGACGAACAAGAACTTCACGCTCAAGCAGAACCCGCTCACCCGCGCCGACCTGGACGAGTTCGTCGCCTGCTACAACCCGGCCAACCGGTACGAACGCACGCCCGCCTGGTCAGAGGAGACGACTGAGGGTTGCTGGCGGGTCTTTTCCTACGAGGAGTTGATGGCGCGGGACAAGGTCAACCTCGACATCTTCTGGCTGCG
>JAUWOI010000388.1 GCA_030612185.1 Anaerolineae bacterium | reverse complement strand
CAGCCTCTTCAGACAGAACCTGAGGGCCTCGCGAGCCTGCTCGATCTTCTCCCCCTCCATCGAGCCGGAGGTATCGAGCACCAGGATGACGTCCCTGGGGATCACCCGTCCCTCCTCCACCTCGACGCTGGGAGCGACCAGTAGTAAGAAAAAGCCGTCGTCGGGTGGCTCCCGGTAGGTCAGCAGGTTCAGTCCCACCTCCTCCTGGCTCACGGTGTAGACTAACTCGAAGTCCTCATAGGGCAGGATGTCCGTCTCCTCGTAGCCAACGGTGGCCCGGTAGTCGCCATCCCGCTCAATGTAGACCCGGTCCTGGTGAGTGGGTGAGTAGATGGCACGCATCGCGTCGCGGGAGCGGATCTCGGCGTGGACGCTGACCTCCTCCAGCGGGCGGGCGGAGAACTTTTCGGTGTTGAGTGGGTAGACGTAGCGCACCAGGCCGTTCTCAACCGGCAGCACCTGGCTGTATTCCAGTTCGACCTGGCGCGAGCCGCCGGGCGGGATGGGGAAGATACGGGCCTGCACTGCGTCGCGCCCGATGTATTCCAAGAGCGCCGGGTCGCGCCGCTGGCGGACAATGTCCTCGTAGATGGCACGGGCCTCGTCGGCCTCCAGAATCCTGCTCTCGACCGGCTCGCCGTCCACCCACATGATGAACTCAGAGACCGCCGCTCCCTCCGGCAGTGGGAAGACATAGGTGCCCTCCACCTCCCAGTCGCACTCGTTGAGGAACTCCTGCTCGACGCGGGTGACGGCTACCTGGTCTTCGATAGTCACGGTGACGCGGTGGTAGCGGATGGTGAGCCAGGACTCCTCCAGCGGGATGGGTTCGGGGAGCGGGGGTGGGTCCGGGATGATGATGCCGTCGGCCAGGGTGGGGCAGGCACCGCTCAACAATAGGACAATGGTCGTGATGGCAGTTATTAGTAGTTGGTAGATTCGTAGATTTGTAGATTTGTAATTTGGTGATTTGGTCCTGGTCATCTCTCTCCTCCTGATTCCGTTTTATTCTCAATCCGTTGTTGTGCAGTCTCTACTGCTCATTAGACGCCAGACGAGGCAAGAAGGTTCCAATGATCAATGAACAACATACGGAATACGCAATACGTGCCTCCATTTGACCAAAGACAAAATTGATGATATGGTTACAGCGTATCCGTTGCTGTCCTGCAATCCGCGTTCTCACTTGCGTCCGAACAAATGTTCTGGTACAATACTGATGGAGGAGGATGATGCCCAAGACACACACACACTGGGTCTGCCAAAACTGCGGGCGGGCCACGCCCCGCGAGATGGGCCGCTGCCCTGGCTGCGGCGAGTGGAACACGATGGTCGAGGTGGTCGAGAAGCCATCCGGACCGGCAGCCGGACTCCCGAGCGTTTCCGGCAGCGAACCCTGTCGCCTGACCGAGATCAAGACCGAGGGGCTGGAACGACTGCCGCTGCCGCTGGGGGAGTTCGCCCGCGTGCTGGGCGGCGGCGTCGTGCCCGGATCACTCATCCTCGTCGGTGGGGACCCGGGGATCGGCAAGTCTACCCTGCTGACTCAGACCGCCGGGCTGATGGCGGAGGCGGCCGGTCGCCCCGTGCTGTATGTCTCCGGCGAGGAGTCGGCGCGGCAGATCAAGATGCGCGCCGACCGGCTCTCCATCCGCAACGAGAACCTGTTTGTCGTCACCGAGACCCACCTGGAGACGATCCTGCGCCACGCGGAGCGAATCCAGCCAGTGGCAATGATCGTGGACTCGGTCCAGACCGTCTATTCGGAGGAACTGACGTCGGCGGCAGGCTCGATCAGCCAGGTGCGCCGGGCGGCGGCCCGCTTCCAATGGTGGGCCAAGGCCGAAGGCGTGGCCGTCTTCCTCGTGGGCCACGTGACCAAGGAGGGCGCCATCGCCGGGCCGAAGGTGCTGGAGCATATCGTGGACACGGTGCTCTACCTGGAGGGCGACCGCTTCCACACCTACCGGCTGCTGCGCTCGGTCAAGAATCGCTTCGGGGCCACCTCGGAGGTGGGCGTGTTCGAGATGCGGGAGCAGGGAATGGTCGAGGTGCCCAACCCGTCCGAGGTGTTCCTGGCCGAGCGGACGGTGAACGCGCCGGGGTCGGCCATCGCGGTGACGATGGAGGGCACGCGCCCGCTGCTGGTCGAGATCCAGGCGCTGGCCAGCCACTCCAGTTTCGGCCACCCGCGCCGCACGGCCAACGGCGTGGATTTCAACCGGCTACTGCTCATCGTCGCCGTGCTGACCAGGCGGGTGGGGCTGAAACTGTACGACCAGGACGTCTTCGCCAACGTGATCGGGGGCTTGCAGGTGGGCGAACCGGCGGCAGATTTGGCGGTGGCGGTGGCGATCGGCTCCAGCGTGCGCGACCGGCCCGTGGCGGCCGACCTGGCGGTCATCGGCGAGGTGGGGCTTTCGGGCGAGGTGCGGGCGGTGGGGCAGACGACGGCGCGGCTGAAGGAGGCGGCGCGGCTGGGGTTCCGCCGCTGCCTGCTGCCCCGACGGGTGCGGCGTGGCCACGAACCGCTGCCGGAGGGCATTGAGGCCATCCCGGTGCGCTCGGTGGCCGAGGCGGTGGAGAGGGCGTTGGTGAAGTGAATCTCACTCACCGCCGTAAACAGGCGGTGTTGGGATGCTGCTCCTCCAGCACAGGTGCTGGTGTAGCATCTTGGTAGGAGATGTGTTATAATTCAGGTGGGGCAATTAGCGAGATTGACAGGGGCAGGAACTATGACGAAAGGCGCCAAGTTACTCAAGGCAGCCAGAAACCGCCCAGACAATCTGTGGTTTGACGAACTGTGCCAGTTGGCTGAACCATACGCGCTAGTGATCTGGTACAGCGAGGAGGATGAGGCCTACCTGGTCGAGGTTCCTGAACTACCGGGCTGTATGGCCGACGGTGAGACGGTTGAGGAAGCGATCCAGGCCGCACAGACGGCGATGCAGATGTGGATTGGGGCCGCTCACAAACTGGGTCGGCTGGTGCCGAAACCGGCGCGTTCCCGCGAGGCAATACTGCACCTGCAACCGGCAACGGCAGTTTCTTGACGGCCTGACTGCGCTCCTGGGCTGTCAGGTTACATCCGATTGAGGCAATGACGAAGAAATGTCCAAACCAACCACTAACCTGCCAGAATACTGCCGTTTGGATACCCACGACACGCCGGCTGTACTCGCGGCGATTGATTTTGGCATCAGCAACGCCGATGCAGTGGCCTACGTGGATGGAGCCTTGCGCCGCTGGACCCAGCCGTCCGAAGGGCAGCCCGACGCCGAGTTAGTGCAGGCGGTGCTGGCCGCCGGCGGGGTCGAGTTGGCGTCGCTCCGGCGAATCGCCGTCACCGGTGGACTTCACCGGCTCCTGCCCGACCAGATCGGTGCTTGTGCGGTGATCAGAGTAGATGAGGTGCAGGCCATCGGGCGTGGCGGCCAGGCCCTGGCCGGACTGTTGGAGGAAGAGGGCGACACGCCTGTTCTGGTGGTGAGCGCCGGGTCCGGCACGGGGGTCGGGGCGGCGCGGGGCGATCAATGTGCCCACGTCACCGGCACCGGCGTGGGCGGCGGTACACTGCTCGGATTGAGTCGTCTGCTGCTGTGCACCGTTGACCCCCACGAGATTGACGTCCTGGCGCAGCGGGGCGACCCCAACGGCGCCGACTTGAGCCTGGGCGACGTGATCGGCGTCCCGCTCGGCCGGTTGCCCGCCGATGCCACGGCTGTCAACTTCGGCCGCCTGGCGCGCCAGGATCTCACAGTCAGCCGCGAGGATCTGGCGGCGGCGCTGGTCACGCTGGTGGGCCAGGTCATCGCCATCACCGCGATAAACGCGGCCCATGCCCAGCAGATTGAGCGCATCGTCGTCACCGGCCACCTGACCGATATGCCCAGCGTGCGCGGCGTGCTGGAGCAGGTCGGCGAATACTATGGCGTGCACATCGCCCTGCCGCCGGATGCGGGCTACGCTACCGCGCTCGGCGCGCTGTTGCAAACGCAGCAGGATTGGTAAGAGACAATGACGAAGAGGCGTTCTAGTAGGCGTAGAAAGAGCAAGCGGCGAACAAAGCCCCGCATCCAACTCACGCTGGATCAGCAACTCGACATCCTCGGCTACGCGCTGCTCGCCGTCGCCGCGTTCACCCTGCTCAGTTTCCTCTCTGCCAGCCACGGGCTGATCCCAGATTGGTGGCGGGGGCTTCTGCGGCGGACTTTCGGCTGGGGAGCCTATCTGGTGCCGCTGCTCGTCGGCGCGGTGGGGCTGTGGCTCGTCCTGCGACGCTTCGGCGACCGCCTCCCCCGCGTGACCCTCCCGCAGGTCGTGGGCGTGTTGCTGGGCTACCTGGCCCTGCTGATCACACTCCACTTCCCGGCGGCGCTCATCTTGTTCGACGGCAACCCCTCGGCGACGGCCGAGGCCGGGCACGGCGGCGGCCACCTGGGCGCAACACTGGGCTGGTTGCTTCTGGAAGGGCTGGGTAGCGTGGGACTGATCGTCGCGCTGGTCACCTGGTGGCTGATTGTCATCGCACTCACCTTCGGTGTCACGGCCCAAGACGCCATGCGGGCTCTCCAACACCTGCGGGGGTATCTGCATCTCCGCCGCCCCAGGGGCGCGATGACCGCGCCCCTACCGCCGGCCCGCTCCCCGCTGCGCGAGGCACCTACGGCTCCGGCGAGGACCGCCCCCCCGCCATCCTCGTCCGTCGTTCCCATCCAACCGCAGCTCGTCAGTGGCGCCCAAC
>JAUWOI010000223.1 GCA_030612185.1 Anaerolineae bacterium | reverse complement strand
TACCGCCGAAATTCTTGTAAACGTCGCGCACGTCAAGTTCGATCATGATTCTAGCCCCCCCTCGGTCCCCCCCAACCCTTCAACATTGCTCAGGGCAGGCTTTTGGGAGGAGGATACCTTCGTCTCCTGTACCCGCTTAGCCACGGTCTCCTCCCGCGCCCGCCGCATGAACAGCCGGTCAATGATGGGGTAGAGCAAACCATTCTGGGCAAAGCGCAGGGTAAATATCAGCAACAGGCCGAAAGCCGCGTACCGCCAGGCGCCGAATTCGAGGTGGAAGCCCAGGATATTGATCTCGCGTAGCATTTCCAGGCCAAAGCGGCTGACGAAAGCACCGACGGCGGCCCCTAACAGGCTTTCCATTCCACCGATGACTGCCATGGCAATCACCATGGACATCTGCAATATTTGCATGGTGTTCGGGGTGATGATGCCCACCTGATGGTAGAAAACAGCCCCGGCCAGCCCGACGATAAGACTGGTGATGACGAAGATCAGCACTTTATAGCGCACCACGTTCACGCCCATAGCGGATGCTGCCTCCTCGTCCTCGCGCATAGAGCGCACAAATAGCCCAAAGCGGGAGCCGGCCAGCCAGTACATCAGCCCCATCGCTCCCATGAGTAGACCCAGCATGACGTAGTACTCCTGCAAGCCCGTGATCCCCTCCCACAGTTTGCTTAGTTGCAGTCCGTTGCTCCCCTCCGTGAACTCAAACTCGGTGATGATCACGATACGCAAAATCTCGGAAAAGGCGATGGTAAAGAGGGCCAGATAGGCGGCCTTGAGCCTCAGGCAGAGCAGACCGATGATCAGGCCGACCGCTCCCGCCAGCAGCGTACCGGCGATGATACCCATCAGCGGTGTCGTCCCCAGATCACGGCCTAGCAGGCCGGCGGTGTAAGCGCCGATGCCCACAAAGGCCATGTGGGCGAAAGAAAACTGTCCGGCGATGCCTGCCAGCAGTGCCCAACTTGAGGCCAGGATAGCGTAAAAAAAGGCTCCGGTCAGCACTGCCATCTGATAGGGGGAGTGCTTCAGGTAGAGGGGGGTCAAGACCAGCAGCGTTACCAACACCGCAACGGCGATCCAACGACTATCTATTCGATGCTTCATGACTCTCTCCCGAACAGTCCCGTGGGCCGCAGGAGCAATGTCAAAGCAAAGAGGATCAATCCGAAGGCGGTCTTGTAGGCCGCGCCACGGCTCGGATCGGGATAGCAGCCGGCGCCCAGCGCTTCCACCAGACCGATGATCAGTCCACCCGCGAGCGCGCCTGGAATGGAGCCCAGGCCGCCCAGGACGATGATCACGTATGAGCGGGTGGAGGCCAACATGCCCACCCACGGCACCCAGGTAAAGACCGGGATCAGCGCCGCCCCCGACATCCCCGCCAGCATAGTGCCGACACCAAAGGCTAGAGTGTTCATCGTCAGCGGGTTGATGCCCGTGACGGCGGCTGCCTGCTTGTCCATACTCACCGCCCGCAAGGCTTTACCCGTCCAGGTGCGGTTGATGAGGTACAGCAACAAGCCGATCAGCACGATTCCTATGGCGGCCGCTACCAGCCGGTTGGGGATCAGAGTCAGCGGCCCCATTTGCAAACTACCCGTTTCCAGATAGGTATCGGTCTTTTGGGAAAAGGGGCCGACGATGGCCAGGGCCGTGTATTGCAAGAAGAATCCAAAGCCGAAGGTGATCAGAATTGCGTATTCGCCGGCCCGCTCGACTCGGCCCAAGTGCATCGGCCGCAGGAACAACCGCTCGAAGGCAAAGCCGATGAGCATAGTGACCAGACCCGCCACCGGCACTCCGACGATGGGGTTCACGTCTCCAAGGAGCTGCAATAGATAATAGGACACATAGCCGCCCAGCATGTAAAACTGGCCGTGAGCGAAACTGATGACTCCCTGCACAGAATAAATCAGAGTCAATCCCACGGCCATCAAAGCGTAGATGGAGCCGATGACCAATCCGTTGGCGACCTGGTTGGCTACGTAGCTGGCGTTCGTGACGCACAGGTTGTCGGGCTGTGTGGCAGCGAACAAGCCATACAGTTCGACGGCCGCCAGGCCGCCTGTGCCGCCGGTCCAATACCAGCGTTCCAACTCGGGAGTAAAGTACCACAGCGGCCCCACCAGCAGGGGGCCCAGCGTCAGCCCCCCCAGCCCCCCCACGATCCTGGCGGATGAGTCGTCCAGTCCTTTTCGCCGGTAGACTCGCGGCAGGCCCCAGGCGCCAATAGCGGCCCACACCGGGCCGGCTAACAGAAACCAAACGATGAGTATATTCATCTATTCTCGACCCTCCTTTGCCGTTGTCCTCAAGATGAGTTCTTGTGCACAACGAGAGTTCAGGAACAGCCCCAACGTCGAACTGAGTTGGGGCTGTTCCTTGGGTAAACTCCTCCTGAGCGGAAGCTCAGGATACCGTCTTCGGAACTATGCGCGAGAGAGCGCTACGGAGTCGTTCCGGGAACGATATAGGAGGTACCGTGGGTCTGGTAAACCTCCGGCCAGATAACGGCGGCGTCTTTCCAATCTTGGCCCTTTTCAAAGTATTGGAGCAGCAGGATGGCGGGGTCGGGCCACTGGTGCCACATGTAGGCCGGCACGCTGCCATCGTCCGGTATCGGGTTCTTGCTGGTGTACTCGAAGTAGTAGTGGCCCTGGGCCAGGTTGATGTCGGTGTCTTCCAGTGCGGCAATGAGCGCCTCAGGTTCTGTGGTGCCCGCCCGTTCAATGGCGTCGGCCACGATCCACACGCTGTCATAGGACTCCAGCGCATAGCTGGGCGGATCTGTATCGAACTGGGCCCTGTAGGCCTCCGCCACGTGGTTGGTGGTTTCGTTATAAAGGCTCGGCGGCAGACCCACCAGCGAGTAGACGTAGTAGTTGCCGTTGGGCACACTCTCCCAGAACTCGGGCTGGATGGCCACCTGGTTGGTGGTGCCGATGGTCTGCTCCGACGGGGCGATGCCCAGCTCGGCCATCTGCTGTGCCAGGTTGTAGCTGGTCTCGCCGGTCACCGCGACGCGGATGGCGTCCGGCGGTGGGTCAATGGCCTGAACGCGAGTGAGGATGGGCAAGAAGTCTTCCGTGCCCAACTCTACGAAGAAGACCTCGACGGATTCGATGCCGAGTTCCTCAAAGAAGATCTGGTCCTTCTCGTCCTGGCCGATGCCATAGTCGGTGTTCTCGACGATGCTGACTACCCTCTTTACCCCCATAGCCGCGAACCACTTGGCCGTGGCGCGGGAGTTCATGGAGGAGGCCGGCGCGATGCGGAAGACCTCTGGATAGCCTGTTTCGGTGATCTTGTCAGACCAGGTCTCCGAAAAGAGCACCGGAATACCGTATTCGTGGCACACGTCGGCGATGGGGAGCCCGACGGCGCTGTGATATTCGCCGGTGATGGCGACGACGCCGTTCTCGGTGATCAATCGCTCGGCGACGGCGACGCCGCGCTCCGGCAATCCTTCGGTGTCGGCAAAGACGAGCTCGATGGGCTTGCCCAGCACCCCGCCGGCTTCGTTGATGTCCGCCACTGCCAGGTTCATGGCAAACTGCATGGCAATGCCGCCTACCACGCTGCCCGGCGACGAAAGCGGCCCAATGCCGCCGATGCGGATCGTATCTGCTTCGGGGGCGGGTTCCGGGGCGGCTGTGACCTCGACCTCGACTTCGACTTCGACTTCTTTCTCGACCTCGACCTCGACCACCCGCGTGACCTCAACTTCAACTTCCCTGGTCACCTCGACTACCTGCGGCTGGCAGGCTGTGAGAATCAAGGCTATCACAGCCAGAATTGGCAGAGCGTAACGTGTAATGCGAGACATGTTTCCCTCCTATGTGAACTAGTGTGCTTTTTCAGCAAATCGGACTTTGGATGAAGGATGGTTGTTCAGCAATTGTCTATAGGCCACCTCCTTTCGGATCTTAGGGCTTTCTCGGAAAAGGGTAGGAGCCCCAACCGCGCTGGGCGTTTTCCGACCCCAGACGGCCAATGCGATTGGCCTGCTACCCATATAAAAAGGCTCCTGCGTGACTTTCCGAGAAAGCTCATCTTACTATTACAAGGTCATCCAGCCACTGTCCCGGGGGCATCCCGCGTGTACTCTGTTCCGACCACGCTCGTCCTCGGGTACGAGGCAGGGAGCAGACTACTCCTCAATCACATATCCCAGTTGACGAGAGACTGCGTTCGCAGCCTCACGGGTCATCTCTGCCAATTCCACGAGTCGCTCTTCTGTCAGACGAAAAGAGGGGCCCGAGACGCTGATGACGGCGATTACGCATCCTTCGTGGTCAATAATGGGAGCCGCTACTGCGCTCAGTCCCTCCTCCAATTCCTCCCGCGCCACGGCGTAGCCTCGCTGGCGAATCTGCGCCAACTCCTTCTTGAAATAGGCCGGGTCGGTGATTGTCCTTTCGGTGAAGCGTGGCAGTCCCGCAGCCAGAATGTGCTTCACTCGTTGCTCCGGCAAGTACGCCAGCAGCGCCTTCCCGCTGGACACGCTGTGAGGGAGCATCTCGCGACCGATCCAGCCGACGTTGCGCACCATGCGGGGGCTGGGGAAGGAAGCGATATTGATCACTTTGTCGTCATCGGTCAGAATTGAGAGGTTTACCGTCTCTTTGCACCCTTCGGCCAGGGCATGGAGATGGGGCTGAGCCACCTGTTGTGGGTTCATTCGCATCAGAACCCGTCCTGCCAACCTCACCAGGTCAATGCCAAGCCGGTACTTCTCCGTTACGGGGTCCTGCTCGGCAAGCCCTCCCATCTCCAGGGCCGTCAGGAGACGGTGCACAGTGCTCTTCGGAAGCCCCAGTTGCTGGCTTAGGTCGGTCACACCCAGATCCGATGCCGCGTCGCCCAGCGTTTTCAGGATCGTGATGGCCCGGTCTACAGATTGAAGATGGGAAATTGGACTCGGTTTCTTCACCAAGAGTTCCTTCACTCAGCAGGACAAGCAGAACGAGGCCGAGGCTGGCTCGCCGACGGCCGGCAAACGACTCAATCACAGGCCAGGACTCTATTCCATAATGCGGAACAGCGTTTCAATTCTATCATATTCCTGGCCGTATGTCAAATCGGCATGTTCGTTCATCTCTCGCTCTCTCCAAATGCCAGTGCTAGCGCCCGGTCGGTGATAGTAGCATAGGCCAGGGTCAGCGCGCCGATGAATGCCTCGGGGCGGCGGGAGAAGGAGGGCGGGCCGAGCCGCTTCAGAAGCGCCGTCTCCACCCCTGGCGGCGCAATGGTCACGCGGAAGTTCCCCAGGCCCTCTTGCAGTTCCCAGAAGCGCGATAAATCCGCCTCCCGCGGCTCCGCCTTGGGCTCCGGCTCCTCCTCTGGCGCAGCCTCCTCGACCGAGGAGATACCGGCGGCGCGGCGGGCCCGCAGGGCCTCCATCACCTGTTCGCGGGTGCGACCCCGCAGCGTGAACAGGAGGAACGGGTCGCGGTCGAACTCCTCCCCCAGCAGATAGTAGACGGCGGCGATGTGCTTGCAGGGAACGGCCCAATCCGGGCACGAGCAATTCATCACGACATCGCGCTTGGTGGGGAAAAGGGAGACGCCAGTGGCCTTGAAGACCTCCTCAATCTCCGGTGGCATCTCGCCAGCCAGGAGTTGGGCGGCAAAGAGCGCCTGTCCGGCCAGCGCGTCAATCGCCCGCTCCCATTGTTTGTCGCTCAACGGCGCAATCTCGATGTGTACACTGTAGGGCTTGCGGCGGGAGCCCTGCACGCGGGCATTGACCTGTCCTGGACGCACGTCAATGTTCATCACCTGGCCTTTGCGGGCGTAGGTACGGCCACGCTGCAACCTGTTGCTCCAGCCGAAGGTTTGCAACACTGCGATCCAGCGCTGCGCCCACCAGTTCTTCCCGAACTGCCCGCGCTTCGTGCGCGCCTTGATGCCATCCTCGACCGGGATGGGGGTGGATTTGGGGAAGTAGCCCCAGTAACTGCTATATCGGCGTCTGCCCATAGTTGCCTCTTAAGTTATCCCACTCGCTGCCCACAAGTCTCCGCGAAACGCAATCCTCGTCAATCCCCAACCTTCAACCTCCAACCTCCAATCTCTAATCCCTCACCGCCTCCCGGCTCAGCGTGACCAATTCCCGCAACTGGTCGGTGCCTAATTCCGTCAGCCATGCCTCTCCCGCACCGATGACGCTCTCCGCCAGCGCCTTCTTGCTCTCGATCAACTCGTCAATCCGCTCCTCCAGCGTGCCGCCGCAGATGAACTTGTGCACCCACACGTCCTTCGTCTGCCCGATGCGAAAGGCCCGGTCGGTGGCCTGGTTCTCCACCGCCGGGTTCCACCAACGGTCGAAGTGGAAGACGTGGTTAGCGCGGGTCAGATTCAGTCCCAGGCCGCCTGCCTTGAGCGAGAGGACGAAGATGGCCGGCCCGTGCCGCTCCTCCTGGAAACGGGCGATCATCCGGGCGCGCTGCTTGGCCGGCGTGCCGCCGTAGAGGAACAGCACCTCGCCGCCGAAGAGGTCCTGCAGGTACTTCTGGAGAAGCGTGCCCATCCCGGCGAACTGGGTGAAGACCAGTGCCCGCTCGTCCACCGACTGTACCTCCTCCAGCATCTCTCCCAGGCGGGCCAGTTTGCCGGAGCGGTCCGGTAGCGCGGAGCCGTCGCCCAGGAACTGCGCCGGGTGGTTGCAGATTTGCTTCAGGCGCAGGAGCATTGAGAGCACCAATCCCCGGCGCTGGATGCCCTCCGCCTCCTCCACCTGCAGCATCGTGTCCTCGACCACTGCCTGGTAGAGCGTCGCCTGTTCCGGCGCGAGCGTGCAGTAGACCTTGTGCTCCAGTTTCTCCGGCAGATCCTGAATGATGGTGGGGTCGGTTTTGAGGCGGCGCAGGATGAAAGGCTGGACCAATTTTCGCAAATGTGCCGCCACTTCTCTGTCTTGATAGCGCTCAATGGGCCGGGCAAAGCGGGTGTGGAACGACTTCTGCGAGCCCAGATAGCCGGGGGTGAGTAATTGCATGATGGACCACAATTCCGAGAGGCGGTTTTCAACCGGCGTGCCGGTTTGGGCTATGCGATAGCCTGCCGGCAAGCGCCGGATGGCCTGTGTCTGCTTGGAGCTGGGGTTCTTGATCTTCTGTGCCTCGTCCAGTACGATCCCGGTCCACTCGACTTCCTGCA
>JAUWOI010000097.1 GCA_030612185.1 Anaerolineae bacterium | reverse complement strand
GTTAGGCTTGATTTTAACCTATGAACCACCCACTCAGTTACTCAGTTGTAGGGCAATTTGCCAAATTGCCCCTGGGACAAGTTGCCAACTTGTCCTACAACTCAATCCGATTGTAGCGCAGGAGAATCCACTATGGCCAATGAAACCATTCTCATCGTCGAAGACAATCTACTCAACCGCAAATTGGTAGAGGCGATCCTCAAGCCCCTCGGGTACCATCTGTTGACTGCCGTGAACGGCGAGGAGGGTATTGAGGTTGCTACCCGCGAGCGGCCGGACCTGATCCTGATGGACCTGCAGATGCCCAAAGTGAGCGGGTACGATGCCACCGAGGTGCTGAAGTCGCAGCCGGAGACGGCGCACATCACCATCGTGGCCCTGACTGCACATGCTATGGAGGACGAGCGTGAGCGAGCGATGGCAGCCGGCTGTGATGGTTATATCACCAAACCGGTTGACACCCGCGTCTTCCCGGGCCAGGTGAGACAGTACCTGGATGTGCTAGAGGAAGGAACGAGGGGGTAAGGTTCGATGCCCAAGGCGGAACTGATATCGTCACACTGCCCGTCAGATCAATCTGAGAGGAGTAAAACATGTCACGCAGAGTTTTAGCAACAATAGCGCTCGTTGGTGTCCTGATCACTCTGGCAGGCTGTGGAGCAAACCCGACACCACCGCCTATGCCCACACCTCCACCGCTGGCGGAAGGGATAGTTTTTTATGATTGGGAGGAAGACATGCCCCAGTTCATCCTGGACGCCTTCACCGAGGAGTACGGCGTCGAGGTAACCTACCTGACCTACGAGTCACAGGAGGAGGCTGAGGAAAACATCAATGCCGGAGAGGTATACGATGTGGTCGTCCTCGAAAACGATGCCATCCCGTGGTTGGTGGCGGATGGCCTGCTGGGCGAGATTGACTACCGCAACGTGCCGAACTTTGACAATATCTCGGTTAACTTTCGCGACCTGGCGTACGACCCGGGCAACAGACATTCGGTGCCCTTCAATTGGGGCACCACCGGACTGGTGGTGCGCAGCGACCTGGTGGACGAACTGCCCACCCATTGGGCCGACCTGTGGGATCCACGCTACGCGGGGAAGATCGCGGTACGACTGGATGTACCGTATGACTTGATCGGCTTAACTCTCAAGTCGTTGGGATACTCGCTCAACTCGGAGAACCCCGACGAACTGGAAGCGGCACTGGAGCGTTTGGTCAATCTCAGGCAGTCTGCCTTCTTTGTCGGCTCCTACGCTGAAGATGCAGTGCCCGCGCTCTTGAGCGGCGAAGCCGTAATCTTGGTGGGTTGGGCCGAAGATGTGCTCTTGGCCTGGGAGGAGAACGAGGACGTCGTCTACATCTTGCCCGAAGAGGGCACTATGTTGTGGGGCGACAACTTTGTCATCCCGGCCAATAGTCCCCACAAGTACACCGCCGAGGTCTTTCTGAACTTTTTGCTGCGGCCGGAGATCAGCGCGCAGATCACCAACGAGAATTACTACGCCACTCCTAACGAGGCGGCCTACCCCTTCATTGATCCGGAGATCCTGAACGACACGGTGATTTTTCCTCCCAACGAGGACCTGGAAAACGCCGAGGTTTTTTTGCCGCATACCCCGGAAGGAGACAGGTTGTACACCGAAATCTGGGAGCGCTTTATGGCTGTGGACCAATAGGAGGCACGTATGAGCAACAGGGGACAAAAGTCCTCCAACCCATCGTTGTCCCATTCAGGCCGCCAGCAGAGCCTGCGACGGCGTCTTCTGGCCTTGCTGGCGGCGGTGTTGCTGGCCACGCTGCTAATCATCGGGGCGGGTGTGTCCTATTTTGTCTTTCTCACCGAGCGGGAGGCATGGCAAGGCCGTCAGGAGGAAGCCGCCCGCAACGCGGTCCAAACAGTGGTGACATTCATACAGCGCATAGAGGATTCTCTGACTCTGGTGGGTTTGCTGGACCGCGACTACCTGGCAGCAGAGCCGCAGGTGATGCGCGACCTGCTCCAGCGAAATCCGGCCTTACTGGAGATGGTCCGTCTGGACGCAAGTGGCAAGGTGTTCGCCAATGCCTATCAGGATACGCCGTTGCTGGCCAATCTGTTTACGATCCCGCAATCTACCTGGTTCCTTCAGGCTACTGCCGGTGAGATCTACCTTGGCAACATCCAGATTTCTCCTGCTGGTGATCCCTACCTGGTCATAGCGGTTCCTGCACCAGATGGAGGTGTCGTGGCAGCCCGGTTGTGCATGAACGTGCTTTGGGAGGTGGTCGCAGCCATCAGGTTTGGTGAAACCGGTCAGGCATACGTTATCAATCGGGAGGGTCGAATCGTAGCCCACACCAAGCCCGAAGTGGTCCTGGCGAAGACGAGCCTCGCCGGGCGACCCGAACTGGTCGCACTGTCGCAGTCGCCCGGCCACAAATGGAATGGGGCATACGTGAACTTTGAGGGCACCCCGGTGGTGGGCACGGCAGCCCCAGTGCCAGGGACTAACTGGGTGGTGATCACCGAACTTACACAACCCGAGGCCTTCGCAGTCAGCCGTACAGCCTTGTTCATGCTCAGCGGCGATATGTTGCTCTTTGGGGTTCCGGTGATGTGGGTGACCGCTCGTTTCCTGAGACGACTGATCTTCCAGCCGATGGAGAGGCTCCGGGCCGGGGCAGAACGCATCGGGCAAGGCGATCTGAGGCACCGGATTGACATCGCCCGCCAAGACGAGGTCGGTCGGGTAGCCGAAGCGTTTAATGAAATGGCCGGCCGCCTGTGCGACCGCGAGGATCAGTTGGCCGTGAGGACGGCGGCACTAGCCGCCGAGGTGGCCGAGCGCAAGCGGGCGGAAGAACAACTGCAATGCTATGCCGCCGATTTGGAGCAGAGCAACAAGGAAGTCAAACAGTTCGCCTACATCGTCTCCCACGACATGCGGGCTCCGTTGGTTAACCTCAAGGGCTTTGCGGCTGAACTTCGTGCTGACTTGGCGGTGATTGGTTCCGCGGTGAGCACAACCTTACCTCACCTGGACGAGAAGCGGCGGCCAGCCGTAATCACGGCTCTCCAGGAAGACGTACCGGAGGCCCTCGGCTTCATAGACTCCTCCGTGACCCGCATGGATCACTTCATCAACGCTCTCTTGAAGTTGTCGCGTTTGGGCCGCCGCGAACTCGACCTCAAGCCGGTGGATATGGACGCTCTCGTCCAGGCGACCTTGCAAACCCTGGCCCATCAGATTGAGGAACGTCAAGTGAAGGTGACCGTGGGATGCTTACCCGGAGTGGTTGCCGACCGGACCTCGACGGAGCAGATCATGGGCAATATCCTGACCAATGGCGTCAAGTATCTCGATCCCGGTCGTCTTGGAGAGATCGAGATCACCGCTGAACGCGACCACGACGTGACGATTTTCCATATCCGTGACAACGGGCGTGGGATTGCGGAGGAGGATATGGACAAGGTCTTTGCGCCGTTCCGCCGGGCCGGGAAGCAGGACGTCCCGGGCGAGGGCATGGGCCTGGCCTACGCACAAACCTTGGTCCGCCGCCACGGAGGGCGTATCTCGTGTGAATCTGAACTAGGGGTGGGAACGACGTTTACCTTCACCCTCTCTAACCATCTCGAGATAGGAGGCAATCATGTCTAGTGGGCAAGAAGTCACTATTCTCCTGGTAGAAGATGATCCGGGCCACGCCCGTCTGATCGAAAAGAACCTGCGTCGCTCGAACATCACGAACGACATCGTCATCATTACCGATGGCCAGCAGGTGCTTGATTACCTGTTCGGTAAAGGCGAGTACGCGGGGGGCGAACATGCCTCGCCGCTGCTGGTACTACTCGACCTGAACCTGCCGGTGCTCGACGGCTACCAGGTGCTCCAGCGCATAAAAGCGGACGATAGGACGAAATGCATCCCGGTGGTCATTCTGACGACCACGGATGACGCCCGCGAGGTGTCCCGGTGCTACGACCTGGGCTGCAACGTCTACGTGATCAAACCGGTGGACTATGCGCAGTTCTCCGAGGCGATCTGCAAGCTGGGGTTGTTCCTATCGGTTGTCACCGTACCGAACGGGGAATGAATGTCATGACCGAGTCCAAACCGATCCGTGTCCTGTACTTGGAGGATGATCCCGGCTTGGCCCGTCTCGCTCAGAAGAAACTGGAGCGGGCGGGCTACGTCGTGGACCTCGCCCGCGACGGCGAGGAGGGCCTGGCGATGTACACCGCTGGCTCCTACGACGTGCTGGCTGTGGATCAGGCGATGCCCGTCCACGATGGGCTGGAAGTGATTCGCACGCTGGCTTCCCAGGGCTCACTGCCGCCCACGATTATGGTCACTGGCACCGGCAGTGAAAAAATCGCCGTAGAAGCCATAAAACTGGGGGCGCGCGACTACATAGTCAAGGACGTGGACGGCGGATATCTCGATTTGCTGCCCACCGTGATCGAGCAGGCGCTCCAGCAACAGCGATTTGCTGAGGAAAAGCAGCGGGCGGAGGAGGCGCTGCAGCGCCGCAACCTGGAATTGGCCGCCCTCAACGCGGTCGGCGACGTCATCACATCTACTCTGGACCTGCGGACGATGCAGAACCTGATTATAGATAAGGCGGTCGAACTCCTCCAGGCCGAGGCCGGATCGTTGTGGCTAGTAGATCAGGACACCGGCGAACTGGTCTGCGAGATCACCGCTGACCCGGACTCCGCCGACTTGGTGGGCACGCGTCTTCCCTCTGGCACCGGCGTCGTGGGTGCGGTGGTTCAAGAGGGGAAGCCGATTATCGTTGGGGAAGCACAGACCGACCGGCGCTGGTACCGGGGTTTCGATGGCCAGACTGCGTTCACTACCCGCTCCATCATTGCCGTGCCAATGGTCAGCCGGGGGCGCACTATCGGCGCGATCGAACTGCTCAATCGGCGCGATGGCATTTCATTTACTGATGACGACGAACGGCTGCTGACCGCCATTGGCCAGCAGATCGGCGTGGCGGTGGAGAACGCCCGGCTATTTGAGGAGACGCGAGCGCGGGTGCGCCAGACGGAACTCCTTTTGAGTGCGAGTGAGACGGCGGCATCTACGCTCGATAGCACAGAGGTCTTGCGGCGCGTCGCGCGGGCGGTGGCTCGGGCTATGGGTGCCGATATGACAGGTGCCTACCTGCTCGACGAGAGCGGGACAGCGCTGCGGCCTGTCGCTGGTTATCACGTGCCTCCTGAACGACTCGCAGCCTTCCTGCAGTTCCAGATCCCACTCAAGGGGCACTCTCTTGCAGAAGAGGCCTGGCAGAGCAAACAGGCGGTCTTCACCAGCGAGGCCGGTAACGACCCGCGCTTTGATGCGCAAACGCGGCAACTGTTCCAGGCCACATCGGTGCTTCTGATCCCGATGATCGTGAAGGGCGAGATCATCGGCGGTCTGTGGGCTGTGTGGTGGGAAGAGGCCCATCGTTTTATCGAAGAGGAGTTGCGGTTGGGCGAGGGCATCGTACGCCAGGCCGCCATAGCCATCGAGAACGCCCGGCTTTTCGGGGAGACGCGCCGCCGGGTGCGCGAACTGCGGTTGCTCCACGACGTGGGCCTGGCCGCCGCGTCCGGGGTGCGGTTGGAGGAGACGCTGCAGGCCGCAGCAGTTGCCCTGGCTGCTGAGTTGGAGGGCAACAACGTGGCGCTCTTGCTGCTGAATCCAGAGAGCGGCACATTGCACATGGCGGCCAGCGTCGGCTATCCCCCCGACATGGTCAAGGACCTGCGCTTTCAATTGGGCGAGGGGATCACCGGCTGGGTGGCACAACACGGCGAGCCTGCGCTCGTGCCCGACGTGCGGTTGGACCCCCGCTACTATGAAGGAGACCCCGACACCCGCTCCGAACTATGCGTCCCTCTGGCCGCCGGCCCGCTGGTCATCGGCGTCCTCAACGTCGAAAGCGCTCAGCCCGATGCCTTCACGGACGATGATCAACGGCTGTTGGGTACGTTGGCCAGCAACCTGACCGTGCTGATCGAGCGGGCGCGCCTGTTTGAGCAAGTGGAGGCCGCCCGGATAGAGTCGCAGCAGCGGGCGGAGGCGCTGGAGGAAGCGAACGTGCGCTTGCGGGAACTGGACCGGCTCAAGAGCGAGTTCCTGGCGAATATGAGCCACGAACTGCGCACGCCGCTCAACTCCGTCATCGGCTTCTCCGAGGTGCTGATTGATGGATTGGTGGGTGAGGTGACCTCTGAGCAAGAGGAGTGTTTGGGCAACATCCGCTCCAGCGGGAAGGATCTGCTGACGTTGATCAACGCCGTTCTCGACCTCTCCAAGATCGAGGCCGGTCGGATGGAACTGAAGCCGACGACCTTTGAGGTGGCGGGGTTGCTGGCGGAGGTGGAGGTGACGATCAGACCGCTGATCGAGCAGAAGTCGCAGGTGTTGAAGGTGGAACAGGCCGAGGGCCTGCCGCCCCTCACCGCCGATCGTTTCCGGATCAAGCAGGTGCTGCTGAACTTGCTCAGCAACGCCCACAAGTTCACCCTGGTCGAGGGGAACATAAGACTCTGTTGCCGGTTGGTTGACCAGGCCACGATGCTCTTTTCTGTGACTGATACAGGCATCGGCATCAAGCCGGAGGATCAGAGGATCATCTTTGATGAGTTCCGCCAGGCGGATGGCTCAGCGGCGCGGGAGATAACGGGCACCGGGTTGGGGCTGGCTATCAGCAAGCGGCTGGTCGAGATGCATGGGGGCCGCATCTGGGTGGAGAGCGAGTACGGGCACGGGGCGACCTTTTCTGTCTTGCTCCCGCTTGCCGGCTCATGGGCTCCAGAAGCGGAGGCGGCTGAAGAAACCGCACTGGTTTCCGAGGGCAAGACGGTACTGGTTGTCGAGGATGACCGTCAATTCAGCGATCTCCTGGCTTTCTACCTGCGCCAGGAGGGATACATACCGGTCCAGCACTACAACGGCGTGAGCGTGCTGGATCGGGCTCGTGAGTTGAAACCGGCGTTGATCACACTGGACATCATGCTCCCCGATCAAGATGGCTGGGAGGTGCTGCGCGCCCTCAAGTCGGACCCGTTGGCTAAAGACATCCCGGTGCTGGTCATCTCGGTGCTGGAAAACAGCGAGTTGGCATTCAGCCTGGGAGCGGTGGATTACCTGGTCAAACCGATAGGCCGGGATGACCTGCACAGGCTGCTCAACCGGCTGGCAGCGCCCGACCCTCTCACGCGGCACATCACCATCCTGGCTGTGGACGATGACCCGGGGGTGATCAAGTTGCTGCAACAAATGCTACCGGCCGACAGTTGCACGCTGCTTCCGGCATACGACGGCGAACAGGGGTTAAGCCTGGCGCGCAGCGAGCACCCCGATGTGGTTCTACTTGAGTTGCTGATGCCGGGGATGAGCGGCTTTGAGGTGCTAGAGGCACTGCGGGCCGATGGCCGGACCTCTGCCATCCCGGTGATTGTGCTCACTGCTAAGGATGTAACAGCGGAGGAACGCGAACTGCTCAACGAGCACGTCCAGGGGCTGATGCGCAAGAGCGCGCTCACCCCGAAGTCGCTGCTGGCGGAACTGTGTCGCCTGGATGCGCTAGCGCTGCAACCCGAGGGCTGGACCCGCGCACGGACGCCTCAGGCTGGGCTGGAAGCGTGCCGCTGATATTAGCGAAGGAGAATCCACTATGGCCGATGAAACCATCCTCATCGTCGAAGACAATCTGCTCAATCGCAAATTGATAGAGGCGATCCTCAAGCCCCTCGGCTACCGTCTGTTGACTGCCGTGAACGGCGAGGAGGGAATTGAGGTTGCCACCCGCGAGCGGCCGGACCTGATCCTGATGGACCTGCAACTGCCCAAAGTAAGCGGGTACGATGCCACCGAGGTGCTGAGGTCGCAGCCGGAGACCGCGCACATCACCATCGTGGCCCTGACTGCACACGCCATGGCGGACGAGCGTGAGCGAGCGCTGGCGGCTGGCTGTGATGGCTGTATCACCAAACCGGTTGACACCCGCGTCTTCCCGGGCCAGGTGAGGGAGTACCTGGATTCGCAAGGGGAAAGAACAAGAGGGTAAAGTCTGACGCGCGGGACAGAAGCGGTCGAGGAATGCACTCGTGGTCAAGGGTGGACGCGAGGTGGCACTGCTGACCGAAGTGAGAAGGCAATATGATGAGGATAGAATTCAAGGGACAAGAAGAAAAATACAAGATTACGGTAATGGCTATCTTGTTAGCCATCGCTTGTGCTCTCACATACTACTTCCACGCGATACTTGGAGTCGGCACCGTTTTCAGCCACTTCTTTTACATTCCAATTATCCTGGCATCTCTTTGGTGGAAGAAGAAAGGTTTAGTTGTGGCTGCGTTCCTGGCGGGATTGCTGATTCTTGGCCACATCTTCCTTAGATCGGATGCGATGACGGCCAATGATTATCTTCGAGCTCTCAATTTGGTAGTTGTTGCCTTTGTAGTTGCTGCGTTAGGTGAGCAGACTGCGAAGGCAGAGGAGGCGCTGCGGGAGACGCGGGACTACCTGGAGAACCTGCTCAACTATGCTAACGCTCCTATCATCGTCTGGGACCCGGCGTTCAGAACCGCCCGGTTCAACCATGCCTTCGAGCGCTTGACGGGACGCAGTGCCGGCGAGGTTGTAGGCGTGCCGCTTGATATCCTCTTTCCCGACGATAGACGAGAAGAGGCGATGGCCCACATCCACCGCACGATGACAGGAGAACGATGGGAGGCCGTGGAGATTCCGATCCTGTGCGCAGACGGAACGGTGCGGATCGTGCTGTGGAACTCGGCGACCCTATACGCCGCAGACGGCACGACGGTCATTGCAACCATAGCCCAGGGGCAGGACATCACCGAGCGCAAGCGGGCGGCGGAGGAGTTAAGGAAGCATCGTGACCACCTCGACAATCTGGTCAAAGAGCGCACCGCCGAACTGAGGAGGGCAAACGAACAACTGCGACGGGAAATCACCGAGCGGGCGCGGGCGGAGGAAGACCTGCAGCGCCGCAACCTGGAATTGGCCACTCTTAACGCGGTCGCCCAGGCTTTGTCCACTTCGCTGGAGTTGCGAGACCTCCTGGACGAGGCGCTTTCGCGCGTGCTCCGTGCTATGGGGTTTGCGGGTGGCTTGGTCTGCCTGGCCGACGAAGGGACGGGCGACCTGGCGCTCCGCAGTTGCGTGGGTTTTCCATTGCCTCTCGTCAAACACCTGGAAGCCCATGGCCTGAGCGGAACGTTGTGCAGTTTCGTCTACAGGGAAGGGAAGGTCCTGGGCCTGGAAGACCTGCACGAGGGTGCGCCGGTGGACGTGCACGGGCTGTTGGAGGCAGGGCTGCAATCATACGTGGGTGTACCGATCGTCCACAAGGATCGTATTCTGGGCACTTTCTGCCTCTTCGATACTGCACCCCATCCCATCTCCGAGGCCGGCTGCGCGCTGCTGACTGCCATCGGCCAGCAGGTTGGCGTGGCGGTGGAGAACACGCGGCTGTACGAGGAGACGCGAGCGCAGGTGCACCAGATGGAACTCCTTTTGAGCGCGAGTGAGGCGGCGGCGTCTACGCTCGATAGCGCAGAGGTCTTGCGGCACGTCGCGCGGGCGGTGGCTCGGACTATCGGTGCCGATATGACAGGTGCCTACCTGCTCGACGAGAGCGGGACAGCGCTGCAGCCCGTCGCTGGTTATCACGTGCCCCCTGAACGACTGGAAGCCTACTTTCAGTTCCACATGCCACTCGATGGGCATCCTTTCGTAGAAGAGGCCTGGCGGAACAAACAGGCGGTCTTCACCAGCGAGGCCGGTAACGACCCGCGCTTTGATGCGCAAACGCGGCAACTGTTCCCGGCCACGTCGGTACTTCTGATCCCGATGATCGTGAAGGGCGAGATCATCGGCGCTCTATGGGCCGTGTGGTGGGAAGAGGTGCATCGTTTTACCGAAGAGGAGTTACGGCTGGGCGAGGGCATCGTACGCCAGGCCGCCGTCGCCATCCAGAACGCCGGGCTCTTCGAGGAGGCGCAACGACGGGCGGGCCAGTTGGAAGCCTTGTCCGAGGTCGGTCGGGCTATTGGCTCCACGCTTGACCTGGATGCAGTGCTGCGATTGATCATGGAGCAACTGGGGTGGGTAGCGCCCTACGACACCGTTTCGCTGTGGCTGCGGGAGGGGGAGGTGATGCGTATCCGTGCTGCGATGGGCTTCGACGATCCAGAAGCAGTCGTCGGCCTCGCGGTTCCTATCCAGGAGGATAGGCTCTTCCAGGAGTTAGTGCACACTTGCCAGCCGCTCATCATCGCCGATGCGCAGCAGGACGAGAGATTCCGCGGCTTTGCGAGCACGGAGTGGGTACGCTCCTGGCTCGGGGTGCCGCTGTTGGGCAAAGGCGAGGTCGTCGGTCTGCTCACCATTGACAAGGGCGAGTCCGGCTCTTACACCGCAGAGACTGCCGATCTGGCGCTCGCCTTTGGTCAGCAGGCAGCCGTGGCCATCGAGAACGCTCGCCTGTATGAGGCAGCCCGCCAGCGGGAGCGGCAAGCCCGCGCTCTCTACGAGGCTGGTCAGTTGGCCGCTCGGCTGGAGGGTGGCCTGGAAGTTGGTTTGCAGACCTTCTTTGAGCGGCTCACCGGGGTGGGCGATTTCGACCGCTGGTGGGTGCCGCTGCTGGACGAGGACGGGCTGACCCTGCAGGGCCTGGCCGATCGCTGGGAGGACGTACCCGACGAACAGATGAAGCGGCGTGTTGTCCTGGCCGAGGAACCGAGGAATCCGGTAGTTATCGCCATTCAGAATCGGGAGATGGTGATGATTAACGATACGGAGCACGACGAGCGGCTGGCCGACCTGCCGGAGAACATCCGTTGCACGGCTGGCAAGTACGTTACCGTGCCGATGGTCTCCGTCTCCGGTGAGCGGGTGATCGGCGCGTTGTCTTTGGGGCGGCCCATCAGCGGGCGGGACGTCTCCACCGATGACGCAGACCTGGCCTACATGCTGGCGGGTCAGGTAGCCCTGGTCATCGAGAACGCCCACCTGTTCGAAGAGGCCCGCAGCCGGGCCG
>JAUWOI010000373.1 GCA_030612185.1 Anaerolineae bacterium | reverse complement strand
CACCGCGTCCAGGCCAGCGCCCGCCGTCATCTCCCGCAGGTGGCCCAGGAGCCCAAAGCCGGTCACGTCGGTGCAGGCCGCGACGCCCACCTCCACCATCGCCTCGGCCGCATCCCGGTTGAGCGCCGCCATCAGCGCGATGGCTTGCCGCGTCGTGGCCTCGTCGGCCAGACCGCGTTTGACCGCCGTGGCGATGATGCCCGTGCCGATGGACTTGGTCAGCACGATCTGGTCCCCGGGACGGGCCGCCGCGTTGGTCACCACCCGGTCGGGATGCACGACGCCGGTGACGGCCATCCCATACTTGGGCTCGGTATCGTCCACCGTGTGCCCGCCGATGACGCTCACGCCCGCCTCGGCCGCCTTGTCGAGCGCGCCCTGCAGGATACGCTGGAGCACCTCCATCGGCAGCCGGTTCGAGGGGAAGCCGACGATGTTGAGCGCGAAGAGCGGCCGGGCGCCCATCGCGTAGATATCGCTGAGCGAGTTGGCGGCGGAAATCGCCCCGAAGTCATAGGGATCATCGGCAATCGGTGTGAAGAAGTCCACGGTCTGCACAATCGCCAGGTCGTCGGTCAGTTTGTAGACAGCCGCATCGTCGGACGTCTCCACGCCGACCAGCACGGCGGGGTCGGCCGGCACAGGCAGTTTCGCCAGTACCCGCTCCAATTCCTGGGGACGCAGTTTGCAGGCGCATCCCATACCGTGGGTGTAGTGGGTCAACTTGATCTCGCCGATCTCGGCCAGCACCGGCGCGACCAGCGCGACCTCCGGCTGCAAGCGTCGCACGGCACCACTCACGACCTCGACAGCCCGGTCTATTTTCTCAGCAGTGGTCATCCGGCCGACGGAGAAACGCACCGTGCCCATCGCGTACTCCAGCGGCACCTGCATCGCCTGCAGCACCGTCGAGACGTCTATCTGATCGGCGTGGCACGCCGCCCCCGCCGACGCCGCCACCTGCTCGCCGATCTCCGAGAGGAGCGTGTTGGCCTCGATGGAGCGGAAACTGAGACTGAGGGTGTTGGGCAACCGCTCGTCCGGGTGGCCGTTCAGCCTGAGCAGTCCAGGACTGTCCAGTTCGCGGGTCAGGCCAGCCCACAACTGGTCGCGTTTGGCGCGCATGTGGGCCACGTTACGCTCCAGGTCCCGCCCGGCGATCTCGGCCGCCTGGCCCAGCCCGACGATCTCCAGCACATTTTCAGTGCCAGCGCGGCGGTTGGCCTCGTGGTCGGCGCCGTGGACGAACTTAGCCAGCCTGACGCCGGAGCGGACATAGAGCGCGCCGATACCTTTGGGCGCGTAGAGTTTGTGCCCCGCCACCGACAGGAGGTCTACCCCCAACTCGTCCACGCGCACCCGCATCTTGCCTACCGATTGTGCCGCGTCGGTGTGCATCAGCGCGCCATGGCGGTGGGCGATGGCCGCGATTTCGGCGATCAGCTGGATGGTGCCGCCCTCGTTGTTGGCGTGCATGATGGTCACCAGGATGGTGTCGGGGGTGATGGCCCGCTCGACGTCGGCAGGATCCACCATCCCGTACTCGTCCACCGGAAGGTAGGTGACGCGGTAGCCCTGGCTTTCCAGGTAACGGCAGGGCTCCAGCACCGCCGGGTGCTCAATGGCCGAGGTGATGACGTGGTAACCACGCTCGCGATAGGCAGAGGCCACGCCCTTGATCGCACTGTTATTGGACTCACTGCCACCGCTGGTGAAGACGATCTCGGCTACCTGGCAACCCAGCAATGCCGCCACCTGTGCGCGGGCATGCTCAACTGCCCGCTTGGCCTGCACGCCGTAGGGATGCGCGCTCGACGGGTTGCCGAAGTGCTCGTAGAGGTACGGCACCATTGCCTCCGCCACACGGCGGTCAACGGGCGTCGTGGCGTTGTAGTCCAGGTAGATGGGTCGTGAAGTCATCCGGCCTCCTCCGATCACGTGGTTTTCCCCCCTACGGGGAGTATTCAGGGGGGCGGGGCTTCCGGTCAGGGGTAATCGTTGGGATTGTCTATGGCAAATCCCTCGGCAGCGGCGGCTGTGAGCAGGTCGTTATCAGCCGTGACGGACGTGCTTATGGATGCGCTGTTTTATGCGCCACTCTCAGCGGCAAGTGCTTGTTTCAACCCGGCGAAAGCGGCTGCTTCAAAATCAATTCGTTCCTCGATGATGCTTCTGAGCCACTCTTCAACACTAGGCACCTTATGTAACCGGGCAAAGAAAGCCGCTCGCGTGGCCAAATCAGGCGGCAACGGCATTGCGGTGGGAATATCTCTGCGCACCAAAATAGGTTCTTCCCACGCCGAGCCATCCTCAGCCTGTGCAACCACAATCCTGTCGATCTGTTCCTCTGAAAGACATTTCAGTTCGCTCTCTGTACTCATATCTGCCATATGCCCTGTTCAGAAAACGCGCCCCTCAACAATGATTTCGCTGACTGACTTGCCACCGACCTTCATTCACCAGGCAAGTGTGATCAAGTGGCATTGTACCACGAATGGAGGGGACCGACAAGCAAGACACTCTCACCCCATCCCTCCCCCACGAGGGTAGAGATCCCCTACCTCCATCCTATGAGGGGGAATCAAAGAGGGGCTATGCGAACTGGATGCCGATCTCTGGCGGGCGCACGAGCGTGTTGACCAGGGTGGCGTGCCGGGCCACGCCCAGCAGCCTGCGCTTCGTTCCCTCATCCGGCTCCGGCTCGATGTGGAGCATCACTCTGACCTCGCCAACACGGCGAGGGCGCTCCAGTTCCTCGTACTCCAACTCCACGCTCAACCGCTCGAACGGGATGCCCCGCAGCCGGCAGGAGTTGGTCACGAACTCACAAATGCAGGCACCCAGCGCAGCCGCAAACAACCGGGGCGCGCTCGGTGCGGTGCCCCCACCCCCGTCCTCCAGCGCCCCGTCCACGACCACAGTGTGCTCGCCCACCGTCGCCAGGAAACGTAGTCCATCCACATGTTGTACCGTGAGTCTCATACCGCCACTCCTTCCCCTGATCTGGGTTGGACAAGTTGGCAACTTGTCCTACGGCTCTTCACCCTCACTAATGGTTATCACGCACCCCACCCCAACCGAGATGAAATCCTCCCCGTACTTTTCGGCGAAAATCCTCATCGCCCGGTCGCCTGTGCAGTGACACGGCGCGGCCCTCTGCACACCCAACTGACGAAAGTCGGCGATGATGCGCTCGACCTGCCTCCTGCTCATGCCGCCCAGGTGGAAGCCGCCCAGCACCAGGTATGGGCGCGGTAGCCGCACCCCTACACTTTGGGCGCGGCGCACCATCTCCACGACGCCGGGATGGGCACAGCCGGTGACGACGACCAACCCCTCGCCGGTCTCCACCGCCAGCGTCTGCTCGACGATGCGCCGGCCCACCTCGCCGGTGGTGTGGATGCCAGGCCGAATCTCCATCGGCTCGTGCACCTCGATCAGCGTGGTGAGCGAGCGCACGCCCGCCTTGAAGCGCGCGGGGAATGAGCGGGGCACGTAGACCGTCGGACGGACGCCGGTGGCGAGCAATCCCGCCAGCCCGCCGGTGTGGTCGCCGTGGGCGTGAGAGAGAACCACCGTCCTTATCCCCGCCGGGTCAATCCCCATCTGCGCCATATTGGAAAGCAACGTGCGTCCATCCCCGCCGGTGTCGAACAGCAGGTCGTCGCCCACCAGGCAGGCGAAGCCCCACTTGGGGGCCAGGTGCGGGTAGAGCGATCTGTTGTCGTAGACCATTGCCAATCTCACGTCTGCGATCTCCTGCCGGAAGCGATTTGCGTATCTTCTCAATACCTTGGAGCAAGGGCAGCGTAGGGCGGTTTTGCTAACCGCCACAGGGTCGGATAGCAAATCCGACCTACTTCCTGGTACCGGAAGCAATGTGCTACAACAGAGCCGGCCAAAAGACGTCGTAGAGCACCAGATCCTCACATACGTCGAAGATGCGATGCCTCGTGCCCTGCGGGACGCGCACGATCATACCCGCTTCAAGCGAAAACTCCCCGCTTCTCTCCACCCACATCATGGCCTGGCCGGACAGGGGATAGAGTATGTCGTCAGAGTAGTCGTGGACGTGCTCCAGCACCTCCAGGCCACGGCCGACCCGGACGAGCAAACAGGTCACATCCGTGCCCTGGGCGGCCTGGGAGACCAGCACTTTGATCTCGACACCCTTCACCGTTGGATGCGGCTGCCATTCCAATTCCTCGACGTTTCTAGCAGACTTCACGCTTCACCCTCCCTCAGTCTCGAACCTCTAGCCGGGTGCCGACGCCGGCCAGGATGAAGTCCTCCCCATAGATCTCCTCAAACAACCTGCGGGCCACATCACCGGAACAGTGGCAGGGAGCCGCCCTTTGCACTCCCAACCGCTGAAAATCCTCGGCGATGGTTGCGATCTCCGCCGCGCTCACACTGCCCAGGTGAAAGCCGCCCAGGACGAGGTAGACCTCCCCACCCACCAGTTCCTGCGCCTGGTGCACGATGTTCACGATCCCCGGGTGGGCGCAGCCCGTGATTACTACCAGCCCCCGCGCCGTCTCGATCACCAACGCTTGCTCCTTGATCCAGTCTCCAAATTCCCCGGTTGAGTAGACGTGCTCGCAGATTTTGACCGGCCCGACTTCTTGAGAGAATACTTCGACGAGTTCCGCACCCGCTCCCTTTGTACCGTCTTTGATGCTCTCTGGAAAGGACTGGGGTAGATAGACGGTGACGGCGTGGTTCTCCTCCAGGAAACCGGCCAGTCCGCCGATGTGGTCGTCGTGGACGTGCGAGATGACAACCACGTCCACGTCCCGAGGGGCAATCCCCAGCGTGCGCATGTTGCGCAACAGCATGGCGCCATCGCCGCCGGTGTCGAAGAGGATGGTCTTTTCCAC
>JAUWOI010000403.1 GCA_030612185.1 Anaerolineae bacterium | reverse complement strand
TCTCCCCGGCCCCTTGTCACCTTGTCCCCGTGTCACCTTGTCCCTCCTCCAGCCACACCTCCACCACCCGCCCCACCCGTTCCAGGCTCTCGGCACTCACCGTGTCGGGCGTGTGCTGGGTAGTGTGCCAGGAGGGGTAGTCGAAGTCAATGATGTCCACGGCCGGGATGCCCCGCGGGGCGAAGGGTACGTGATCGTCGTACATTGACCAGCGATACTCGGAGATGAACGTATCGCTGTAGCCCAGCGTCGCGGCGATCTCCCACAACTGCGTCAGCAGCGCTGCGTCGGAGTTACGCTCCAGGTAGATCTGCTGGTCGGCGTCGCCGATCATGTCCACGACGACGACCGCCTCAGGCAGAATCTCCAGGTGCTCTGCCATATAGGATGAACCGACGCACCACTCCCAGCCATTGAGGCGACCGTTGTCCTCGGCGTCAAAGAAGGCCAGCCAAACCTGGTGCTGCAACTTGTCCCGGTCCAGCGTGCGGGCCAGTTCCAGGAGCACCGCCACGCCGGAAGCCCCGTCGTTGGCCCCCATCACGGGAACGCTGGGGTCCTCCTCGTCGGCGCTGAGACGGGTGTCGTAATGAGCGCCCAGCACGATCACCGGTTCCTCCCCCATCCCTTGGTCTGAGCCCATTGAAGCCCAGCCGACGACGTTACGCACAGGCGTGTCGAGGTAGGTGAACTCCTCCGTCTCGACGGTCCAGCCCTGGGCCTCCAGTTGGGCCATGATGTAGTCACCGGTGGCCCAGCCCGCATCCGACCCGGTGGGGCGGAAACCCAGGTCACATTGGGCCAAGACGTGAGCGTAGGCCGCCTCGCCGTCGAAGACCAAAGGCTCCGGCGTCGGCGTCGGTTCCGGCGTCGGCGTTGGCGTCGGCGACATCTCCGGCGCGCCGCACGCAGCGAGCAAGAGCGCAAGCAGCAAGATAGCAAAAACACCAAATGCGTGAAACGTGAAACGTGAAACGCGAGACGTGGGACGTGAGACGTGAGACGTGATGTGTGATGCGCGATACGCGAAACGTGTGGCAAGAACACCCAGCGTCGTTACTGTTCGCATAGCCTGATTTCTCCTCCAAGGATATCTCGTCACTCTCCCTCCACCTTATATCGCAATGGCTACACGAAGACCGGGCTTGGGCTTTGGGATTTGGGTTTTGGGATTTGGAGTTTGGGCTTTGGGATTTGGAATTCGAGGTCCGCCAAGGCTCGCTCCGCGTAGGCCCAATACCGTTTCCGCTTATTACGTACCGGCGGCGAAAGCGGCGGCAACAGGCCAAAGTTGGCCTTCATCGGCTGGAACGCATCCGGTTCAGCGTGGCTCACGTAGTGGCACAACGCCCCCATCATCGTCGTGCGCGGCAAGGCTAATGGTTGCTGCCCCAGCACAAATCGGGCCGCGTTGACCCCCGCCACCCACCCGCTGCCGACACTGCCCACGTCCCCCTCCACGCCGGTGATCTGCCCGGCGAAGAAGAGCCCCGGCCGGTTCCGGAACCCCATCGTCGGCTCCAGCAAGAGCGGCGCGTTGATAAACGTGTTGCGGTGCATGTGCCCGTAACGCACGAACTCCGCCTGCTCCAGCCCCGGGATGAGACGGAACACCCGCTCCTGCTCGCCGTAGCGCAGATTGGTCTGAAAACCGACCAGGTTATAGAGCGTCCCGGCCTGGTTGTCCTGCCGCAACTGCACCACCGCGTAGGGCCGCTTCCCCGTGCGCGGGTCGGCCAGCCCGACGGGGCGGAGCGGCCCGAAGGCCAGCGTCTCCCGCCCGCGCGCCGCCAGCACCTCAACCGGCAGGCAGCCCTCGAAGAAACGGGCATCCTCCCGCTCGAAGCCGTGCAGCGGGATACGCTCCGCCGCCACCAGCGCTTCCACGAAACGGTCGTACTCCTCCTCCGTCAGCGGGCAGTTGATGTAGTCGGCATCACCCCGCCCGTAACGGGAAGCCCGAAACGCGACGGACATATCTATTGCATCGGCGGCCACGATGGGAGCCAGCGCGTCGTAGAAGTACAGGTGCTCCTGGCCCGTCAGCGCGGCGATACCCTCCGCGAGCGCGTCGGAGGTGAGGGGCCCGGTGGCGACGATGGCCGGGCTATCGGGGATCGCCGCCACCTCCTCCCGCACCACGCGGATGTGCGGATGGGCTTCGATGCGGCGAGTGACCTCGGCGGCGAACAGTTCCCGGTCCACCGCCAGCGCACCGCCGGCTGGCACGCGCGTATCATCGGCGCAGGCCAGCACCAGCGAGCCCAGGTGCCGTAGTTCGGCCTTCAAGAGGCCAGCAGCCCGGTCGGGCAGGTTGGAACCCAGGCTGTTGGAGCAGACCAGTTCGGCCAGACGGTCGCCGACGTGGGCCGGGGTCATCTTGCGCGGGCGCATCTCGTACAGGATCACCCCCACGCCCCGCTCGGCGACCTGCCAGGCAGCCTCGCTCCCGGCCAACCCTCCACCGACCACAGTGATGGCAGCGGACATCTCAGTCTCCATCGTGGGCACTATTCTACCACAGATGGGGGGAATGTTCCACCGTTCCTCATTCGTTACTACTCACGCTCCCCGTGGTGCGTCATTCCGAGCGAGCGCAGCAGCCTGTCCTGAGCGTAGTCGAAGGAAGTCGAGGAATCTCTACTTGCGATGGCAAGCGTGACCCCAACAGGAGATTCCTCGACTCCCTTCAGTCGCTGCGCTCCTTTCGGTCGCTCGGAATGACGGTGGCTGGGTAGTAACGATTTTCGCAGATAAAAACAGAAAAATCAGCGTGCATCTGCGTTAATCTGCGTCCAGAATCTTGTCTCAGGTGAGCAGTTACCAATCCGCGCTGCGCTCAAATTCGTCGAGTACCTCGCCCTTGCTGGAAATGACCGTCGCCTCAAGGCGCTGGCCGTTTATCTCCAGCAGCACGAAGTGATACGCCACCGCGAACGCAACCTGCGCCGGTTCCCGCCCCTGTATCGCGTGCAGCGGCGCTCCACCCCCGCCGGTGACGACGTAGGTGACACCGTTCACTTCGCTGCGTTCGTAGTTGTGCCTGTGGCCGTTGAATACGACGTCTACCCCATATCGCTCAAAGATCGGGGTCAGCGTCTGGCGCACGTAGTGTTCGGAGTTGTCCTGTACCGAACTGTAGGGCGGGATGTGAAAGTAGACGAAAAGCCACGGCTGCGTATTGGCGGCCAGCGTCTCCTCCAGCCAGGTATACTGCTCGCTACCGGGGCCGAAGTCGGCGATGCCGTCCACCTGCAGGCAGACAAAACGAGCGTTGCCATAGTCGAAGGTATACCAGCGCTCATTGCCCGGCAGGTAGAAGAGATCGAAGTAGCGCGAATGGTTGACCTCGTGGTTGCCCAGCGCGGGGAAGAGAGGAGCGCGGGCCATCAGTTCCCGCTCGATCTCAAAGAAGGTCTCCCAATAGGGTGAGATACTGCCCATAGCCACCAGGTCGCCGGTATGCAACACGAAGTCGGGCTCCGCCTCGACGATGCGCTCCACCACCGCCTGGTGAAATTGATGCTGCGTGCGCGTGTCGCCGAAGGCGACGAAGGTGAAACTATCCTGGTCGGGGCCAGCGGCGGTGCAGAAGGTCGTTTCGTAACCATCCCCACTCAGAGGCACGCCGCTGCTCTCGACGCGGTAGTGGTAGGTGGTGTAGGGCGCAAGGCCTGTGAGGGTGACAGCGTGGCGCGTGCCCTCTGTCGCATCGGCCACGCTCGCACCATACTCCTCTGTCTCGCCATAAGCAACCGCCCCGTAACTGGGCAAGTCGGTCTCCCAGGCGACGATGATTGTGTTAGTCGTGACCGATTGGAGGTAGGGCCCGCGGACGATGGCGACGTCGGGAGTAGGAACGGACGTGAAGATCGGCGAAAGAGTGGGAACAATGGTAGGCGTCGAGGTAGGCGACGACGCGGGCATGGATGTAGATAACGATGCTGGCGTGGACGCGGGGGGCGGTATGGCGGTCGAGGACAAAGTGAGAGTCGGTGGAGCAGGCGTCGCCGGCAGACACGCGACCAGACTCACCAACACGATGCCGACGACAAGGATATGCTTCCCTCTATTCTCCATTCTCCATTCTCCATTCTCTATTCTCCACCTTGTACCCTGCGCCAACATCTGGTATGATAGTAACTGTTCAGCCATCTACAAATGGAACACGGATCAACACGGATCACACGGATGTACACAGATAAAGATAAAAAATCCGTGAGAATCCGTCCACCGCGAGTACCACCGCGAGTACTCGTGGCGGGGCTCGTGGCGGGTTCATCTGTGTGTATCCGTGTTCTATTCTTGTGCCTGTTTTTGTAAGAGCCTGAGTGGTTACGTATGATGGGTATATGGTCAAGTCACGCTACGCCCTCCCCCTGATCGCGGCGCTGGTGCTGCTGGGGATCAGCCTGTTGGCCTGTCCCGCGTTCATCCGCGCGCTGCCAGGCCGCTACGCCTACTATCTGCCCGAACCTCTGCAGCAACTACGCCACAACCCCCACCCGGACACCCTCCCCACCCCTCTCACGACTCTCCTCCCAC
>JAUWOI010000430.1 GCA_030612185.1 Anaerolineae bacterium | reverse complement strand
CCCCCCCCCCCCCCCCAGCCCCCCCGACCCGGGGGGGAGTCTGCCCCCGGAGGCGCACCACGGCCGCCGTGAAGTCGGTGTTCGTGCCAACAATGGCATCGTTGGACATCAGCGACGAGCCCACGCCATAGGAGTCGGACGGCACGCCCAACTGCTCGAAGCGGCGGATGCGCTCAGGACTGAAACCGCCGGAGACGACGATGTTGACGTTGCGGCAGTACTCCTTCGCCCGCTCCTCCCACTCCGGCGGCAGGTGCCAACTTTCCCAGGCCCGGTTCAGCGCCTCGCGCACGATAAACACCAGGCGCGGGTTGACCCCCAGGTCCAGTTCCGGGTCGCCCAGCGGCGGCACGGCCACGTCACGGACCGAACGGGAGGTATCGAGCCGCACACCGTGGAGAACGTACTTGCGGGCCTCCTCCTCGCTCCCGGCGTCCACCAACTCCCGGTAGCGGTCGAACATGGCTTTGAGCGTGCGCAGGCTGTCGGTGACGTTGTCGTTGTTGAAGTCCACCAGAGCAATGCGGGACACCTCCACAGGCAGCGTAGAGGCGAAGGCGACCATAGCGGCGGCGGTATCACCCAGGAAGCAGGCGATGACGGCGTGGGGGACAGTGCCGATACCCATGCTGCCCCAGTAGTCTCCCTGGGCGTCGGTGGAGACCAACGAGGGGGTATGCTGGCCGTAGTCGTGGTTGAAACGCTGCACGGCGACGTCGTAGGCGTAACCATCGGCGGCCTGCACCTCGTGGGCGTCGAAGCGGGCGGGGAAAAAGAGCACCGGCTTGCCTCTCGCCGCCACCATGGTCTCGTAGACGTTCGTGGCGATGCGGCTGCCCCGGCTGAGTATGCCCAGGATGGGCGTCTCCAGCAGCGCGAAGTCCCGGTAGCGCCCCCGCATCCTCATCACCGGCTGCACAAAACGGGGGTCGCCCTCCCCGGCGTTCCCCCTGGGCGGGTAGTGAACGACCGCCCCGTCGTGGACAGCCCATACCTCCAGTTGGTCGTAGACCTCCACGAAATTGCCGTCCTCATCGAAGTCGCCGGTGCCGTGGCGCAGCGCCGCCAGCGCCTTGTCCATCCCTACCACTACCGCCAGCCCCTTGCGGCGAGTGAATACCTGCATCTCGCCGACCAGGTGCCCCACGTCAAGGTCGCCGGGGTCCAGACCGACGGCGCGGGGATACTGGCCGTCGTAGCGGTAGCCCGAGGCGGCTAGTGCACTCAGCATACAGTGCACGTTCTCGAAGTACTTGTCGGAGTACCAGCCCCGGCGCATACGCTAAATGTCCAACTTAAAGACAGTGTTGTCCAATCGGTGGCGATTGAAGATAGTCATTGGATGCGCTCCGTCCGTGTTGCGTGTTTCGTGTTGCGTGTTTCATGATTCGGGCAGCATGCCTCCCGAATCTACGAATTTACGAATCTACAAATTTACGAATCTACAGACCTGCGGATGCGGTTCCCCTCCACCTGGAAGCGGCGCTTGCCGTCTCCGCTGCCCTCCTCGACGACCACCATCACGTCGGCGCGGGTGGCCCAGCGGAAGTTGGGTAGACCGCGCAGAATCTCCATCACCTCTGAAAGCGATGCCCAGCCCTCATCATCAAGTTCCAGCGCAAATCGCTCTGGCTGGTGGCGGAGGATGAGGGTCAGGAATTTGCTCAGTTTTATCAGATTTCGTCTGGCACGGTTCCGCATCACACGTCGGCCTCGCGGGGAGCAACGTCCGCCCGCCCGACAAGTTGATCGTCTGGTTCATCCTCGCGGAAGTGGCAGCCACGGCTGTGGCGGTTGTGGCGGGCAGCACTGGCGACGATGAGACCGCACTGGCAGGGGTTGCGCAGGCCAATCAACCCGTCGCTGAGTCTGGTGCGCCGGTAGAAACTGTCAATGTCCTCCCACAGGTTGCGCAGGTCGCGCATAGAGCGGGCCAGCCGCCGTTCGCTGCGGGCCAGTCCCACGTAGTGCCACATGATGTTCTGCAGCGTGCGCATGTCCCCGTAGATGAGCGCCGGGTCGCCCTCGGCCTCCAGCCCCTCCTCCTCCCACGGCGGGATCAAAGCCGGATCGGGCAGTCGCAGGTCGCCCTGCGCGGCGATGTGATGGGCGGCGCGATCTCCCCACAGCAGCCCCTCCAGAAGCGAGGTCGAGGCCAGGCGGTTGGCACCGTGGACGCCGGAGCAGGTGACCTCGCCCACGGCGTACAAGTTCTCGATGGTCGTGCGGCCCCAGGTATCCACCCACAACCCGCCGCAGAAATAGTGGGCGGCTGGTACGACCGGGATGAGTTGATGGGTGATGTCCACCCCAGCCTCCAGACAGTGCTGGTAGATGGTGGGAAAGCGGACCCGGATCTTCTCGGCCGGCATATAGGAGGCGACGTCGAGCAGGACGTGGGGGTAGCCATGCTCCACCATCTCCCGATGGATGGCGCGGGCGACGACGTCACGAGGAGCCAGGTCACCCCAGTGAGGGGCGTAGTCGTCCATAAAATGGCGCCCGTCAGGGGCGAACAGGCGGCCGCCCTCGCCGCGCACCGCCTCGGAGATGAGAAAGTGCTTGGCTCCGGCCACCGCCAGCGTGGTAGGGTGAAACTGGATGTATTCGGCATTGATGACCCGCGCATCGGCGCGGTAGGCCATCGCCAGGCCATCGCCACGGGCCCCGTAGGGATTGGTGGTGATGCGGTAGATACGCCCTATGCCGCCGGTAGCCAGCACCGTCACCCGGGCCAAGTAGCGGTGGACAGCCCGTTCCCGCTGGTCGAAAACGTAGGCACCGGCGCAGCAGATTGGCTGTTCGTAGACGGCCAGTGGGTCCAGCGCGTGGTGGGTCAGCGTGATCAGGTCCACCGCCGTGGCCTGGGTGACCAGTTTGACATTAGGCCGCTCCCGCAGCGCGGCGATGAGGGCCTCAATGATGACCTTGCCGGTGGCGTCGCCCACGTGGAGGATACGCGCGGCGGAGTGGGCTGCCTCGCGGGTGTAACTGAGTGAGTCGTTGGGCTTGCGGTCGAAGGCTACGCCCGCGCGAGTGATGAGCACCTCCTGCACCAGCCGGGGGCCTTCTTCGGCCAGGATGCGGGCGGCTTGGGGGAGCGTGAGGCCGGCCCCGGCCGCCAGGATGTCTTTCACCAGCAAGTCGCCGCTATCCTCCCCGCCCCGCCCCACGATGCCGCCCTGGGCATAGCGGGTGTTGCTCTCCTCCGGCTCTGCGGCGCGGGTGATGACGACGATCTGCCGCTGGTGGTCTTGCGCCAACCGGAGCGCAGTCGCCGCACCGGCGATGCCGCAGCCGATGACAAGCACATCCGTTTCGAGTGAATGAGTAGGTGAGGAATGAGTAGATGAGGGATGAGTAGATGAGGAATGAGTAAATGGGCTCATCGGGATAACTCCAACATGCGCTGCAACGCGATGCGCGCCCAATGGGCGGTCTCGGGTTCGACGACGACCGGGTGAAGCACCCCTCTCCTGGCAGAGGAGGGATGCTCCCCCTGCACCAATCCCTCCAGCACCTGAGCCAGGTTACGTTGGGTGATCATATTCATCGTGCGGCACAGGGGTGGGAGGTCGGCCAGCGAGATGATGAACTGGTCGGGATGTTCCTGCGCCAGCCGGTGCACCAGGTTGTGCTCAGTGCCGATGGCCCACTCCGTGCCCGGCGGGGCCGCCTCCACCTGGCACACGATGTGGGCCGTGGAGCCGGCGTCGTCGGCCAGGCCCACCACCTCCCGCGTGCACTCCGGGTGAACGATGACGCGGATGACGGGATGCTGCTCGCGGACGGCGCGGACGTGCTCGGGCCGAAAACGCTGGTGGACGCTGCAGCAGCCGGGCCAGAGCACAACCTTGGCTCGCCGGATCGCCGCAGCGTCGGGGGGGCGGCGGGTATCCCACAGCAACGTTTCCTCCGACCCGATGCCCATCCGCAAGGCGGTGTTGCGGCCCAGGTGCTGAGCGGGGAAGAAGAAGACCCGCGGCCGCTGCGCCAACGCCCACTCCATCACCCGTGCGGCGTTAGACGAGGTGCAGACAACACCACCGGGCCGCCCACAGAAAGCCTTGAGCGCGGCCAATGAGTTGACGTAGGTGACCGGCGTGAATTCGGCCGCGACGTCCAGCACCGTGCTCAAGTGCGCCCAGGCCGCCTCGACCGCCTCCAGGCTGGCGATGGCGGCCAGGAAGCAACCGGCGGACGGGTCAGGAA